>JALYSS010000153.1 GCA_030854685.1 Pseudomonadota bacterium
GTGCAAAGCACCGTTTGTCGAACCACCGCGCAACGATCGCGAGATGCCACCCGTGCGAATCTCGTTACCCGACGGCACGTCGGTGGCGAGCGAGTCTCGCGACACGGAGCGTGCGCTGTCGGCGTACTTCAATCGGAACGTCACGCTCGCTCGAGCTTCGCCGAATGACTTCACGATTGACCAATGCCACCCCGACGTAGGCGATCTGGACCCCGGAGGCCACCATGACACGGTCGTCGCGCAGAAGCTCGGAGCGGCCTTGTTTGCGGAACCTGGAATAGAGTCCCCGGTTCCCGTCGGCTCGTTTCTTGACGCATTTCCGCTGTCCGTACTGACGACGTCCACACTCGCACAACTGAATGAGTTACGACCCGAGAGCCGCTTCGACCCGCGCAGGTTCCGGATGAACGTGATCGTCGATACGAAGCGACCCGGATTTATCGAAAACGACTGGGTCGGTCATGAACTTGGGCTTGGTGACGGCGTGCGGATCCAGGTCGCGCTACCCGATCCCCGATGTGTCATGACGACGCTTGCTCAAGACGATCTGCCTCGGGATACCGAAGTTCTACGGACACTCTTGCGCCACAACAGGGTCCAGGTCGGCAGTCGGGGCCAGCTCCCGTGCGCGGGCGTGTATGCGGTGGTCGCCGCGCCAGGAACAGTGCGAACGGGTGACCGCGTCGTATGCAGGCGAATTTGAGCGGCGCCTGGGCGACACGACTCTCTTCCCCTGCATACGCAAAAGACGATCACCCACGGTCGAATCACTGAAGCGGTATCGATCAGCGAGCGTCCCTGCTGCGGTCGAAGACTGTGCGCTACCAGGTCACTGGGAAGATGACCTTCTGTTTGACCCGCGCGCTGCCCTTTCCCCAACGAACTGCCTCGGCGATCACGCGTAGCGAATTCCCGCGCTTCGAAAGCTGGTACGCAGGAAGAGGTTCCTTCACCCGACCGAGTTGAAGCATCGGGGGATTAAGCAACTCTTCAACGGGCCTCGTCGCGAGCGCCGCGCTCTGGTCGGATGAGAGCGACAGCAGGCGGTGCCCGGATTGGGAAGCGATGATCACGCCAGCGCCCCGCGCGCAATCACGTTGCCGAACTCCTCGAGCACGAGCGCAGTACCGTACAGGTCGACCTTGAGGATCGTTTCCGGCGAAGCTCGGGACGGGGAAACACCGGCAGCATGCGCGAGAGCCGCACCCGTCGCACCGGCAAATCCCATTTGGGACAGCGCGTGACCAGCGAATGCAAGGTTGCGTAGCACTACGCTTCGCCTTCGTTCCAAGGCCGCGCGAATTCCGGACACGACCACTGCCAGAGCCGGCTCATGATGAACCGCTTGGTCGCTTCAGTGCGCTGTTGCATCAGCGCTGGCTGGCAGCGCCGGCGTCGACAGTGCTCTGCCCTTCGACCACCTCGACGAAGCGCTGCGGATCGACATAGCGCTTGAACGCGTCCTGGATCTCCGCTGCCGAGAGCCGGAGATAGTGCTCGCCCGCCACGATCGGCTGGTTCAGCGGCTCACCCTTGTAGCTCCAGGTCAGCAATGCGTGCGCGATCCGACTGACGCTCGCCACTTCCAGCGGAATCGAACGAATCTCGAACTGGCGCGCATTCGCAAGCTCGTCGTCGGCAATCGGCACGCGTTGCATTCGCTCGAACTCGGCGAGCATCAACGCATCGACGGTCGCGATCCGGTCGGCATCGGCACCGTACTCGGCAAAGAAGATGGCCCGCGAGCGCTCGATGTCGAAGCCCGACGCCACGCCGTACGCGTAACCGTGCGCAACCCGGATGTCGGCCATCAGCCGCGACGCGAAGCCGTTGCCGCCGAGAACGTCATTGCCGAGTTGAAGCGCGTAGCGGTCGCGATTGTGGAGGTCGAGTTCGAGCATTTCGCCCATGACCACCTTCGCTTGCGATGCATAAGCGTTGCGGACAAACGCGTGCGTTCGCGTATTCGGCGGAACGGGCGGTGGAACCACATCCGGCTTCGGCCCATGCGCCGACCAGGCACCGAAATAGCGCTCGATCGTCGCTTTCGCCTGTTCGGTCGACACGTCGCCGACGACGACGATCGTCGTCAAATCGGGACGCAACGCGGCGTGGAAGTAGGCGTCCACGTCCTCGAGCGAGAGCGCACCCACGGTCGCGGGCGTCGCCTCGCGAAGCTGTGAATCTCCTGGCGGCAAGAGCCCTACCCTCAGCGCGCGGCGCACCTTGTACGTCGGCGATTCGAGTTCGCCCGCGAGCGTTCGCGCAAGCACTTGTCGTTGCACGTTGAACGCGCTCGCGGGAAGCGCCGGCCGCAGCTCGTTGTCGGCGAGAAGCTCGACGCCTCGATCGAACGCGTCAGTCGGTACGACAAGCTCGAAGTCGTGACCTGCCGACTCGTTCGCCGCGATTGCGTCGAGCGCGCCGTGAAAGGCTGAACGGTCGAGCTTGACGGTACCGTAATCGAACAGGGCGTCGAGCAGGTGGGCGACGCCTTCCTGGCCCTTCGGTTCCTGCAGGCCGGTGTTGTGATCCACGTGGCCCACGACGGTTACCGTCCTGCTGATGTGCTCGGGTTGCACGATCAGCGTGAGGCCGTTGGCGAGCTTCAGCGTGGCGGGCGCAAGCGTCCATTTCGGCATTTCCAGCGTGCGCAGCGCATCCGACGCCCAGGCGGGCAACGGAACGTCCAGCTTCTTGTCGCCGCCGAACGATTCGCTGCCGCCGAATCCGGCGCTGTTTGGTGGCCGCGCGCCGCTGGCGCTCGGCGTCATGACGATCGTCACGCGCGAGCGTGGCCGCAGATAGCGTCGGGCGACCCGATTGACGTCGTCGACGCTGACCCGCTGCAGCGCCTGCTCGGCGATTTCCGGCGACTCGCTTCCCTGCCAGGCGAGCGCGCGCGACCATTCGCCAGCGAGACTCTCCGCGCTGTTCTTGCTGAGCTCGAACCGTTCGCGTTCCGCGCGCTTCGCCGCTTCGACGAGCTCGTCCGGCACGCCGCCGTGGAGCGTCGCGGCGAGAACCTGCTCGAGATCACGGCGAGGGGACGCCGCATCGCCTCCTTTCGCGAATCCGGCTTCGACGACGCCGATCGCGCCCTGCGAAAACGCGTCGATTTGTGCATCTGCGCTCAGCACCCGGCCTTTGGCCGCGAGCTCGGACAGCGAGCTCCGAGCGTTGTTGAGCACATCGACAAGTATTTTCGACGCCGGATAGTCGGCTGCCTTCATTCCCGGAAAGCGGTAGACGAACTCCACCGATCCGGTGCTGGCCGGCGTCGTACGCATCAATGTGCGCGGGCTCACCGGCGAGACGACCACAGGCTTGCGCTTCGGTACCGCTCGCGACGGGATCGGCTCGAACAGGTGCTCGACCTTGGCGAGCGTCACCCGCGGGTCCACGTCGCCGACGATGACGAGAATCGCGTTGCCCGGCTGATACCACGTGCCGTAGAAGCGCCGCAGGCTTCGCGCCGTCGTGCGATCGAACGACGGCCGTGTGCCGAGCGGATCTTCGGCGTAACCGGTGCCCTTGAACAGGATGGATTCGGCTTCCTCGAACGCGAGGAAATCCGGATCCGAGATGTCGCCGGAGACCTCCTGCTCGATCGCCCCCTTCTCCGCGCTCCAGTCCCGCTCGGTCAGCAGGGCTCCGCGCATGCGGCTCGCTTCGATGCGCAGCAGCAGATCGAGGTAGGTCGAGGGCGCGGTGAAGCGGAACTGCGTGGCGTCCTCGGTGGTGAATGCGTTGCTGTCGGCACCCATCTTCCCGGTGATTTCATTGAGCTGCGGGCCGCTCAAGTCTTCGCTTCCCCGGAACATCATGTGCTCGAGGGCGTGGGCAGTGCCGGGGAAGCCCTTCGGCGTCTCGTAGCCACCGGCGAGGTACGTGAGCTGCGTGGCGACGGTCGGCGCAAGGGTGTCGCGGATGATCACGACGCGCAGTCCGTTCGCGAGGGTTGCGCGCAGCACGTCTTCGGACTGCGTCGGACCGGTGGCCGCAATGGCGCTGCACCGGGCAAAGGCGAACGACAGCGCGAGGGCAAGCGCGAGCATTCCGCGGAAGGCGGTGCCCGTGAGAAATGGACGATTCATTTTCGTGGCGCTCGTTCTTCGGCCGTCGGCATCGGCACGCGGCCCGATTGGGAGGACCACGACGAGGCGTGGACGCGACGACGACGTCCTACATCGGCCCGGTTCCTGCCTTCTGGCCGCTCGGCCATTTCGACAACCCGGTGCTCTCGTCGTTCGTGAATTGGCCGGAGGCGGACGTCACCCGTCTGATCTTCCACGAGCTCGCGCACCAGCTCATCTACCTTCCGGGCGACACGGTCTTCAACGAATCGTACGCGGTTACCGTGGAACGCGCGGGCCTCGATCGCTGGCTCGCGCATCAGCACGATCCGAGGTTCGTCGAGCAGGCGGCACATGCCGAGCGGATGCGCGCTGAATTCCTCGGCATCGTGCAACAGGCGCACTCACGTCTTGGTGGCATCTATGAGAGCGCCGCTTCACCCCCGCAGAAGCGGGCGCTGAAGGCCGACGCGTTCGCCACGATGGCTCACGACTACGAGGCCGCAAAGGCGCGCGATCCCGCGCTTGCGTTGTACTGCTCGGGAGTGCTACTGTTTTCGGCGCTTGGCTTGGCTCTTGCAACACACGCCAAGTTTCAAGAGCAGTGGTGCGCGATCTGAAAATCGTGGAACGAAGGCACGACGAGTTACGAAATGGCTACGTTGGCGTTCCGACTCGGCTGCGCCAATAACCGGGCAGCCGCGAATGATGCGCCACCGCAAAAACGACGATGCCATCGGCCTCTGGCCGATAGACGATCGAAAATGGAAAACCCTTGAGGAAAACTCGGCGAGCACCAGGCGCTGACGGCGCGCCCGCAAGCGGGAAAGCCAACGCGCGTACCGTCGCTTCCTCAGCCGCGGCCACGAAACGCGATCCTTGACCGGGCTGAACTTGATCGTAATAGGCGACCTCAGTCAGAAACTCCTCGCGCGCCAGCGCGATGAACCTCGCTCGCTTCACCGAGAAATTCGCCTGGCCTCCGCGAAAACGTCCTCAGCGGGACAGGCTTGCATTTCGCCACGATCATAGGCGGCGATACGCGTTTCGATCTCGCGATTCCACGCCGTCTCGACCTCGGGAGGAGGATTTCCACGGAGCGATTCAAGCAGCACTTCCACGAGCCGTGCACGGTCGTCCGGCGAAAGCGCGCGCGCTTGCTGCTCAAGATCGGGAAGAGAGATTGACATGGTTCAACTCCGAAGTACTGGACGGTTCATTGTACCTCTGCCATTGTCGACAGGCGAATAAGATGAGCGAGCAATTGGCGCCTGACGGCGCGCGCGAATCGCGGCTGGTCGAGGCGGCGCGTCACCGCTGCGGTTGTGGATCATCGAATGGCCTGCTATTCCGCGACGCTGAGCTTGGGAGGCAATGTCACTCCTTTGGCTTTCGCCATTTCTGCGGCGATCCGCTCCAGCAGGTCCAAGCGCTCATCGGCAAGCGTGAACACCTACCGAGTCAACGCTGCGTCGATGTCGATTTGACGCGTAACCTCAGCCATATCGAGTCCGATCTGTCGGAACTCGTCGACTTCGTTTGGCGTAAAACGGGTTGAGTTGCCCGATCGAATCACCGCGATGGTGCGTGAGGCTCAAGACGTGAGAGCAGGAGCTGACCATTGTCCGCCACACAAACTGATTGTCTACGCGGTTAACCGACGTAAGATGTGCCGCGGCGAGAGCGAAGTTCTGAAGTTCTGTCGCCCGCACGCCGTCTCGCCGGCTAGACCAACAATCGATTGATGGTGTAGCTGCCGGGGCAGGCTTCGTACACAATATATCTCTGATTGTGCTTCGATCGCCACGAAGCTTATCTTTGAAGAAGAGGCGCCCCGGCCCGCGCCAGTACCCGACTGCGGTGCTTTCGGACACAGCCAAGATCTTCGCAATCCAGGCTTGCGTCAGGAAGCGCCTGCGCAATTCCACGATACCCAGCGCCGTACCCGGCGAGATCGCGCGCGGACTCACTCGGGGTCGCGAGGACGCGTCGCGCAACCCAGGCTCGCCCTGCGTCAGATACCGCCTCACCCACTTACATACGGTCGGCACGCTGACCCCGTGCCTGAGCGCCGTCGCCGCAAGGGTCAGTTTGCTTTCAGTGACGTCTTTGACCATTTCCAGTCGACTCACGAACGCGAGTCGGGCATTCTTGTGAATATTCATTCGGCTGAGCTCCTGAAAAATGCGGAATGGGTCGCACCTTCCAGTCTCTCAGACTCAGCCCGGATGGACAGTAACAACCTATTGAAGCATCACACGGTTACGGTTTCAATACCTTGTCGCTCATTCGCAACCTGTTACGGACGGCGCGCGACGAGTGGCAATGGATCGATGCGGCTCCGAAGATTCGCTTGCTGTCCGGCGAGGTCGAGCGTGACCGCTGGTTGACGCAAGAGGAGGCGGATCGGCTGATCGCGGTCTGTCCTTCGCACTTGGCGGCGATGGTGCGGTTCGCGTTGGCGACAGGTTGTCGGGCGCGTGAGATTACGGGGTTGGAATGGGACCGGGTCGATCTGGAACGTGCGACCGCCTGGCTCAACCGGACCAAGAATGGAACGCCGCGCGGCGTACCGTTGAATCGCGATGCAGTGGCCGTGCTGGAAGGTGAGCGCGGCAAACAGGCGATGTACTGCTTTAGCTACCGTGGGCAACCGATCCGC
>JALYSS010000187.1 GCA_030854685.1 Pseudomonadota bacterium
GGGTCGTACTTGTCGTGGGCCCGGTGGCAGCGGTGTAACTGCAGGCTGGGAGTAAAACGCCCGAGGGTGTGGAGTCAAACGATTTGCAGTCATACCCCAAGTCACCCGTGGTGGAATTGAATACCCAACTGATCGGAACCGCCTGCGCCAATCCCGAAATCGCGAGGCCGACTGCACCAAAAGCCAACAGCTTCCTGAGCAAATTGATTTTCATGTCTCCCCCGTATTAGTGACGTGCGCTGCCGAAGCCGAGCTCTTCAATGCGTCGCAAGGTTGCTACAAGCAAGAAGCGTGGCAATAATGTTATTGCTGCACATTCAATAACTTGCAATACAATTCACGACGGACCAGGCGGGAGTTGTAAAGCGCGGCGACAATTCCGAAGGTGCCTCCAGGCTACAGCGTGCTGTCGACGACAGGTGGCGATTTTCGCCCTGCCAGCTCACTTCCCTGGAATCGATTCGATACGAGAGGTGGCGCGCGACCGCCGACACCGATTCGCCAGGCGCGCATGCAACAAACACCATGCGCATGCAAAAAACGCCATTCACGCTCGACGATTTCGACTACGACCTCCCCGCGGACCTGATTGCGCAACTCCCCACGCCGCAACGCACGGGCAGCCGGCTGCTCCACGTCGAGGGCCCGCGCGTCGAGGATCTGCGCTTCGTCGATCTGCCCGCATTGCTCAACACCGAGGATCTTCTCGTATTCAACGACACACGCGTGATCAACGCGCGCATTCGCGGCCGCAAGCCGACGGGAGGAGACGCCGAGATGCTGGTCGAGCGCGTGATCGGCGTCGACGTGGCCGTCGTGCAGTTGAAGGCGAGCCACCTACCTCGCGTCGGCGGCGCGATCGAGCTCGCCGCCGGCGCACGCGCGACGGTGCTGGCGCGCGATGGGCGCTTTTTCACGTTGCGGTTCGAACGCACCGGGGAACTGCATCGATGGCTCGAACGGCACGGCGAAGTGCCGTTGCCCCCCTACATCACCCATGCCCCCGGGGTCGAGGACGTCGAGCGCTACCAGACTGTCTATGCGCGTCACCGCGGTGCGGTCGCAGCACCTACGGCAGGGCTACATTTCGACCAACCCATGCTCGATGTCCTTGCCCAGCGCGGCGTGCGCCAGGCGTTCGTCACGCTGCACGTCGGCGCGGGCACCTTCCAGCCGGTGCGAACCCCGGTGCTCGCGGAGCATCGGATGCATGCCGAGTCGTACGTCATTTCGGCGGAGACTGCCGATGCCGTGAGATCGGCGAAAGCGCGTGGCGGCCGCGTCGTTGCCGTCGGCACGACGACGCTGCGCGCACTGGAGTCGGCTGCCGATGACGCGGGGAACGTCCGCTGCGGCGCGGGGGAAACGTCGCTCTTCGTCACGCCCGGCTACCGGTTCCGCGTCGTCGATCGCCTGCTGACCAACTTCCACCTGCCGAAATCCACGCTGTTGATGCTGGTCAGCGCGTTCGGCGGATACGACACGATCCGTCGCGCCTACGCGCATGCGGTTGCCGATCGCTACCGATTCATGAGCTATGGCGACGCCATGCTGCTCGAACGCAGCGACGGATGAGCGCGCGACCGTTGGTTTTCCGCTTCGCGCCGACTGCTGCAACCCGCAGGGAAGTTCGAAAAATGTCGCCAAGTAGCGACATTTGCGCTAAAACGGCGCGCGAAGCGCAACAAACCCTGCGCCGGCGGGCGGTTTTCCACAGCGTCCCGTTGGCAAAATGCCGCTCGTCGATTACGCTTCGATCATCCCAATTCCCACGGCCGTTCGCGCGTTTTGAGCGCAGGCCGCCACACTTCGGAAATGTCATTGACGCTCCGCGTTTTAGCGGCCATTGTCGTCGGTTGCGTGTTCTCGGCGACGGCGCACGCGGCGCGCATTGCCATTCTGTCCAATGCGTGGTCAGCGGAAACGGCCGCAGACTACAACGCGAAAATCACCGGTCACGTCTTCACCGGAATCGACGTCTCGTCGTCGGTTCCGCCACTGGCGACGCTGCTCGCCGATTACGACGTCGTCCTGCTCTTCGAGGACACGACATTCGTCAATGCGACCGCCGTCGGCATTCGCGTCGCCGAATTCGCGAACGCCGGTCGCGCCGTCGTACTGGGAACGTTTTACGATCAGGATCGCAGCGACGCAACGGCCGGCACTACGACCCCCCACGGATGGGGAACGCTGGAAACGATCGACCCCAATACGACCGACGGTGTCGGCACCTCCTACGCAGTGCGAACGCTCGCACCCGCAAGCATCGTTTCGCATCCGCTGACACAAGGTGTCACGAGCCTGGCTGCGTTGCGCGGCAATCCGGGGCCTTATGCGGGTGGTAACCAGGCCAAGCCGGGGACGACGGTCGTCGCCGCGTGGTCGCAGCCGAACGCGCGCGGTGCGATCGATCCCGCGATCGCCTACCGGCAAACCGGAGCGGCTTGCGTAATTCACGTCGGCATCGCACCTCAATACGGCGTGCTGAGGACGTTCGGTACGTACGGAACCGATTTCAGCGGAGACTTCTACCGCGTATGGGCGAACGCGTTCGCCTTCGGGGCCGCGGCCTGTCGAATAGACACCATCGTGCCGGGCGATTTTGGCCAGATCGGCAAGGGATGGCCGAATCGCGCGGAACTCGACGCGTGGCGGGCGGCCTTCTCGTTCGCGATCGTCCTGGACGGCAGCTTCCTGCAGTATGGCTTCGGGCCCGCGCTGCAATTGACGACGCGTCCTGACGGCAGCATCACGGCCGGATAAGCAGCCCGGATGTCGTTCGCGCTTCTTGGTCGCTGCGGCGCGGCGCGACGTGCTCGCCTGACGCTTGCGCACGGCAGCGTCGAAACGCCGGTGTTCATGCCGGTGGGAACGTACGGCACGGTCAAGGCGATGTCGCCCGCCGAGCTGACCGGACTTGGCGCGCAGATCATCCTCGGCAACGCGTTCCACCTCTGGCTGCGGCCGGGCACCAACGTGATTGCGGCCCACGCCGGCCTGCATCGGTTCATGGGCTGGGACCAGCCGATCCTGACCGACTCGGGAGGCTTCCAGGTCTTCAGTCTTGGCGCGCTGCGCAAGGTCCGCGAAGAAGGTGTTGCATTCGCGTCGCCGGTCAACGGCGACCAGCTTCTGCTGACCCCCGAGAAGTCGATAGAGATCCAGCGCGCACTCGACTCCGACATCGTGATGGTATTCGACGAGTGCACGCCGCATCCCGCGACGTACGACGAGACGGCGCGTTCGATGGAGTTGTCGCTGCGCTGGGCGGCGCGCTCGAAAGCCGCCCATTCGGACAACCGCAACGCACTCTTCGGCATCGTGCAGGGCGGCATGTACGAGGACCTGCGCGAGCGCTCGCGCGAAGGCCTGGTTGCGCTCGGTTTCGACGGGTACGCAATCGGCGGCCTGTCCGTCGGCGAACCGAAGCACGAGATGCTGCGCGTGCTCGCCTGCACCGCGCCGCGCCTGCCCGACGACAAGCCGCGCTACCTGATGGGCGTCGGCACGCCGGAGGACATCGTCGCCGGCGTTTGCGCCGGCATCGACATGTTCGACTGCGTATTGCCGACCCGCAACGCGCGTAACGGTTGGCTCTTCACTCGTCACGGTGACATCCGCATTCGCAACGCGCGGCATCGCACCGACACAGCACCCGTCGATCCCACATGCGGCTGCTACGCGTGCCGCCACTTCTCGCGCGGCTATCTGCACCACCTGCAGCGGATCAACGAGATCCTCGGTGCGCGCCTCGCGACGATCCACAACCTCTACTATTATCTGGCGCTGATGGCCGAACTGCGCGAGGCGATCGCGACCGGGACGCTTCCCGAATACGTGGTCCGGTTCAACGTCGAACGCTGCGGCGAACTCGCGGGCTGCTAGAATAGTCGGTTGAATTCCTTACCGTTCAGGGTTTGGGGCCCTATCGGTCGACGCGCCGATTTCTCGGCAAGCGTCGCCGCCGTCTCGTGCAACCCGCCCTCACAATCGGAGACTCGTTCGTGCTGATTTCCCCCGCTTACGCGCAAGCGGCAGGCGCCGCGTCGCAAGGCGACACTTTGCTGACCTTCCTGCCGATGGTCGCGATCTTCGTCGTGTTCTATTTCCTGCTGATACGCCCGCAGCAGAAGAAGCAGAAGGAAGCGCGCACGATGCTCGAAGCGCTGGAAAAAGGCAATGAGGTCGTGACCGCCGGCGGCGTCCTCGGCCGGATCGTCAAGCTGGATGAGCAGTACGTGACAGTCGAAGTCGCGCCCAACGTGCAGATGGTCGTCCAACGCGCGTCCGTCTCGCAACTGCTTCCGAAGGGGACGATCAAGGCACTCTAGTACGCCAAACCACGTCCCTGACCATTCTCGTCCCTCGCCTCGTCCCTCGTCCCTCGTGAATCGTTATCCCCTCTGGAAGTACATCGTCATCGCGGTCGCGCTGACGTTCGGCCTGCTGTACATGCTGCCGAATTTTTTCCCCGAAGTTCCGGCCGTGCAGATTTCATCGTCGAAATCTTCGGTGAAGATCGACACCGCGTTGCTCGGCACGATCCAGGAAGACCTGAAGAGCGCGAACGTTCCCTACCGGGGCGCCGAGCTCGACAGCGTCGGCATCAAGGTGCGCTTGAGCGACCCCGACACGCAGTTGAAGGCGAAGGACGTGCTGCAGGCGAAGCTCGGCGACAACTACATCGTGGCGCTCAACCTGCTCTCGTCGTCGCCGCATTGGCTCGCATCGATTGGCGCGCTGCCGATGTATCTCGGCCTCGATTTGCGCGGCGGCGTTTACTTCCTCCTGCAGGTCGACATGAAAGGCGCGCTCGACAAGGCCGGCGACCGCTACACGACGGACATCCGCTCGCTGATGCGTGAAAAGAAAGTGCGTTACTCGGGCGTCAGCCGCGAGGGCCCGAACGTCGTGCTGCGGTTCAAGGACGAGGCGGAGCGCACCCGTGCGCGCAACGAAATCGAGAATTCCTTTCCGGACCTGCTGCTGCGAGAGCAGGATGCGGGCGGCGGTGAGTTGCGACTCCTCGCCGGACTGAAGCCCGAAGCGCAGAAGCGCATCCAGGTAGGCGCGGTCCAGCAGAACATCACCATCCTGCGCAACCGCGTCAACGAACTCGGCGTCGCCGAACCGATCATCCAGCAGCAGGGCGGCGATCGGGTCGTCGTGCAGTTGCCGGGCGTGCAGGACACGGCACGCGCCAAGGATATTCTGGGCCGCACGGCAACCCTCGAGATCCGGATGGTGAACGACGATCCGGGCGCGCTCGAGGCGGCGCGCACGGGCTCCATCCCGTTCGGCAGCGACCTCGACACCGATCGCAACGGCGAGCCGATCCTCGTGCGCCGCCAGGTCGTGCTGACCGGCGATCGCATCAGCGATGCGCAGTCGGGATTCGATCAACGTACGAACGAGCCCGCCGTGCACGTGAATCTCGACGGCACGGGAGCGCGCATCTTCAAGGAGGTGACGCGCGAGAACGTGGGCAAGCGAATGGCCATCCTGCTCGTTGAAAAGGGTAAGGCCGAAGTGATCACCGCACCGGTGATCCGCGAAGAAATCGGCGGCGGCCGCGTACAGATCAGCGGCCGGATGAACACGCGCGAAGCGAACGACATCGCCCTGCTGATGCGCGCCGGCGCGCTCGCTGCGCCGATGGAAATCGTCGAGGAGCGTACCGTCGGCCCTTCGCTCGGCAAGGAGAACATCGAAAAGGGCTTCAACTCGGTCAAATACGGCTTCCTCGTGCTGGCCGCGTTCATCTGCGTCTACTACATGCTGATGGGCGTGATCTCGACGCTCGCACTGTCGATCAACCTGATGCTGCTGATCGCGATCCTGTCGGTCCTGCAGGCGACGCTGACGCTGCCCGGCATGGCAGCGATCGCGCTGACGCTCGGCATGGCGATCGACGCGAACGTGCTGATCAACGAGCGTATCCGCGAGGAACTGCGCTGGGGCGCGACGCCGCACGCGGCGATCCAGGCGGGCTACGAGCGCGCGTGGGGAACGATTCTCGACTCGAACGTCACCACGATGATCGCCGGGATCGCGCTGCTGACATTCGGCACGGGCCCCGTTCGCGGCTTCGCCGTCGTGCACGTGCTCGGCATCCTCACGTCGATGTTCTCCGCCGTGTTCGTCTCACGCGGCGTGGTCGCACTCATCTACGGCAGCCGCAGGAAGCTCGAGCATATTTCGGTGGGCCAGGCGTGGCATCCGGTGCCGGATGCCGCGATGGCCGCGAAATCCTGACCCGCATCGCATCCCGCTTCCAATAAAGTCACCATGGAATTTTTCCGCATCTCCCGCGACATCCCGTTCATGCGGCACGCGCTCGTGTTCAACGTCGTTTCGTTGGTCACGTTCGTCGCTGCCGTCGTGTTTCTCGGGATCTACGGATTGAATCTCGGCGTCGACTTCCGCGGCGGCACGGTCATCGAGGTGAACTATGGCCATGCGGTCGATTTCTCGCGCGTGCGGAGCGCGGTCGACAACCTCAACCTCGGTGAGTTTTCCGTGCAGAGTTTCGGCAGTTCCGATACGGCGCTGATCCGCCTGCCGCTGAAGGAGGGGCTCTCGAGCGCGCAGTTATCCGAGCGCGTCATGGGCGCGCTCAAGGCGGATGATCCGACGGCGTCGCAGCAACGCGTTGAATTTGTCGGCCCGCAGGTCGGCAAGGAGCTCTACGAAAATGGTGCGTTGGCCCTGCTGCTCGTGTCGATGGGCATCGTCGCCTACCTGGCGCTCCGCTTCGAATGGCGGTTCGCCGTCGCGGCGATCGTCGCCAACCTGCACGATGTGGTGATCATCCTGGGCTTCTTCGCTTTGTTCCAGTGGGAATTTACACTGCCGGTACTGGCGGCGGTGCTCGCGGTGCTTGGCTATTCGGTCAACGAATCCGTCGTCATCGCCGACCGGATCCGGGAGAACTTCCGCAAGATGCGCAAGGCGAGCGTCACGCATGTGATCGACAGCGCGATCACGCGCACGCTGTCGCGAACGATCATCACGCACGGATCCACGCTGCTGATGGTGTTGTCGATTTTCTTCTTCGGCGGCGAGACGCTGCATCACTTCTCGCTGGCGCTCGCGATCGGCATCTGCTTTGGTATCTATTCGTCGGCGCTCGTCATGGCGTCGCTCGTCATGTGGCTCGGGGTCTCCCGCGAGGACCTCGTGAAGCCCGGCAAGCGCGGCGCGATCGCCGGCGAAAAGATACTGCCGTAAATGCGCCCCTCACCCCAACCCTCTCCCGCGCGCGGGAGAGGGAGCCCGAGTGGCGCGAGGGCGGGTGTGGGCGGCGCGGCCGAAGCGCACACGCGGGCCATCCGATGAGCGCTGCAGGGCCGTCCCAAGACGCGAATTCCGCGCCCCTGAGGGGCAGCGCAGCGGCCGTATTGGCCAATGCGGCCGCCAGCGTGGGGGCCCAACCATGACTGCGCCCGATTTCCTCCCTGCGTTGCCGCCTGAAGCAAACAGCTTTCTGATCTTCGGGCTGCTGCTGCTCGCTGGCCTCGCGGGCGGCCGCGTCGCCGCGACTACGCGCGTGCTGCCGGCGATCACCGGCTACATCGCAACCGGCTTCCTGCTCGGTCCGGGGGTCCTCGGCTGGCTCAGCGAGTCCGCGCTCGCGCAGTCGCGCGTGCTCGCCGAGTTTTCGCTCGGGTTGATCGTCTTCGATCTCGGCCGGCGGCTCGATCTTTCATGGGCGCGGCATGACCGGTGGCTGCTGCCGATGGGCATCGCCGAGAGCGCGGTATCGTTCATCGCGATGTTCGGCCTGCTGCATTTCGTCGGTGATATCGACGCGCTCGAAGCAGCGGTCGCCGCGATGGTGGGCATTGCGACCGCACCGGCCGTCGTGCTTCTCGTCACCAACGAATTGAAGGCGGAAGGCCCGGTGACGCGGCGCATGCTGTGGCACGTGGCGCTCAACAACATCATCGCGACGATCGGCGTCACGCTGCTGCTGCCGTTCATCGAAGCGCGCACGTCGGGCGCGACGTGGAACCCGATCGCCCGCGCGCTGTGGCTCATCGCGGGCTCGTTCCTGCTCGGCTTTCTCGCCTTTCAGCTGATGACGCTGCTCGCCCGCTGGCTCGGCAAGTCGCCGGTGCCGCAGTTCCTGCTCGCCGTCGGCATGATCGTCGCCACGGTGGGTGCCGCGCAGATCGCGAAGCTTTCGGTGCTGCTGGCGCTGCTCGTTCTCGGTGCGTGCGCGCGCAATCTCGACCGCCGGCATCGGCTGGTCGACGTCGAATTCGGCCGCGCCGCGCAACTCTTCTTCGTCGCGCTGTTCGTGCTGACCGGCGCGACGCTGCGGCCCGACCAGTTCGGCGCGATCGCGTGGATCGGCCTCGCCTTCGTCGTCGTGCGCCTGCTCGGCAAGGCATTCGCGCTGTATGCGCTCGCGTGGCCTGCGCATGTTTCGATGCGCCAGGCGGGTACGCTTGCGCTGACGCTCACGCCGATGGCGGGACTCGCGATCGGCATGACACAACCGATCTACGACATCGCGCCCGAGTTCGGCGCGGAACTCGCGGCCGTCGTCGTCTCCGGCATCGCGATATTGCATCTGCTCGGGCCCATCGCGACGCGCTACGCGCTGATCCGTGCCGGCGAAGGCGAGCCCGGCGCCCGCGACTGATCACAACCCGAGCCGTGCCGGATCTTCTCTTCAAATCGTCATCCGCGTTGACGTTCGGCGTCGAGCTCGAGCTGATGCTCGTGAACATGCGCGACTTCAACCTGGCGCCCGATGCCGACGACCTGTTGCGGCGAATCACGCGCGACGCGCCGCAGGGCGAGCTCAAGCCCGAGCTCACGCAAAGCATGATCGAGATCAACACGTCGGTGCACGAACGCTATCCGGCGCTGCTCGCCGAATTGCGCGCGACACGCGACGTGCTCGCCGGCCACGCCAGGAAGATGAACGTGGCGCTCGCGGGCGGCGGCACGCACCCATTCCAGAAATGGAGCGACCGCAAGATCTATCCGAACGAGCGATTTCTCGCGGTCTCGGAGAAATACGGGTTTCTGGCGAAGCAGTTCACCGTTTTCGGCCAGCACGTGCACATCGGCTGCGCCAACGCGGACGATGCGATCTACCTGACGCACGCGCTGATCCCTTTCGTACCGCATTTCATCGCGCTCGCGGCATCGAGCCCGTTCTATCAGGGCGTCGATACGGCGTTCGATTCGTCGCGCCTGTCGATCGTGAACGCGTTCCCGCTGTCGGGGACGATGCCGCTCGTGCGCTCGTGGGCCGAGTTCAACCGTTACTACGACCGCATGCTCGGTCTGGGCATCATCGCGAGCATGAAGGACTTCTATTGGGACATTCGCCCGAAGCCCGAATACGGCACCGTCGAGATTCGCGTATGCGACACGCCGTTGACCGTCGATCGCGCCGCGCAGATCGCCGCATTCGTGCAGGCGCTTGCGCGCTGGCTGTGGGAGGAGCGCAGCGTCGACATCACGCCCGACCTGTATCTCACGCATAGCCACAACCGCTTCCAGGCGTGCCGCCACGGCTTCGCCGGCACGCTGATCGACGCGGCAACGGGGCGCGCGCGTCCGCTCGCCGACGATTTGCGCGAGACGCTCCGGCTGCTCGCGCCGCACGCGCAGATGCTCGACTCGCAGGATGCGTTTGCAGCACTCACCGAGACGATCGATCAGGGAAACCACGCGGCGTGGCTCCGGGGGGCCTTCGCAGAGACGGGAACGTTGCCCGACGTCGTGCGCCGGCAGGCGGAGCTGTGGACAGCGTCGGAGTAGATCAGCGGGCCGCCGAATGTTGACGACGCTGCTGTATTCGCTGCTGGCACTCGATCAGACGGTCACGACGCTGGCCGCGCAATACGGCGCATGGGTCTATGCGATCCTGTTCGCCGTGATC
>JALYSS010000199.1 GCA_030854685.1 Pseudomonadota bacterium
ATTACGGCTCTGACCCCAATTTATCGTAATCGGTCGCCGCCGCGAGCAGGTCGACATCGGCGATTTGGCGGGGTCCGTGAATTCGCGCCGGGTCCACGACCGTGCCCTCGATAATGCTTATGACGTCGGGCATGGGATGCTACTTCGTCAGTCACCAGATTTCAACCGCCGTTGCAACGTCCCGGAAACAACCGTAGAATGCGATTTGAGTGCATATGCGCCTAATTCACCGCACTGCCGATCGCACCGGCTCCGAGGCGCCCGCACCTGCCTGCGCCTGCGGCCGCCTGCGCCGCGCGACGCGTGCGCTGACACAGCTCTACGACGACGCGATGGCGCCCGCCGGCCTGCGGATCACGCAGTTCTCGCTGCTGCGCACGTTGGCGCGGGACGGGTCGCAGCGGATCTCCGGTCTCGCGGCAAGCACGCTTCTCGATCGCACCGCCCTTTCGCGCAACCTCGATCCGCTGGTCGCGCTCGGGCACGTCGAAATCGTCCGCGGCGATGATGCTCGAACGCGGCAGGTTGCCATCACGCGGAAAGGTGCGTCGGCGCTGGCCGCCGCCGAACCGCATTGGACACGCGCACAGAAGATCGTGGCGCAGCGTCTCGGCGCCGACAAGCTGGATGCGTTGATATCGACGCTCGGTGAGCTCGAATCGCTGCATCCTGCGAAGCGCCCCTCGCCGCAACCCGCTGCCCGCTTTACGGCGCGAGGGAGTCGACCCAAACGCGCCACGCCATGACGACAACGCGCGTTACCGCGCCCTCCTGGCGCACGTCAACCGTCGTGCTCGTCTGCGGCAGCCTGATCCTGACGCTCGCATTGGGCATTCGCCACGGCTTCGGACTCTTCCTGCAGCCGGTCACGGCCGACATGCACTGGAGCCGCGAGACCTTCGCGCTTGC
This sequence comes from Pseudomonadota bacterium, assembly GCA_030854685.1. Classification (GTDB taxonomy): domain Bacteria; phylum Pseudomonadota; class Gammaproteobacteria; order Burkholderiales; family Casimicrobiaceae; genus VBCG01. Next base: position 910 of record JALYSS010000199.1, read on the forward strand.
GATCGCGGTGCAAAACCTCGTCTGGGGCGTGACGCAACCGTTCGCCGGCATGCTCGCCGACAAGTACGGATCGGGGCGCGTTGTCGTGGGCGGCGCACTGCTCTACGTGCTGGGTCTTGCATGGATGGCGCATCCGACATCGGAGCTGACGTTCGTTCTCGCGGCAGGCGTGCTGATCGGCACTGGCCTCTCCGGCGTCACGTTCAGCGTGATCGCGGGAGTACTGGGACGCGCGTTTCCGCCCGAGAAGCGCAGCATGGTGCTCGGGATTTCCGCCGCAGCCGGCTCGTTCGGTCAGTTCCTGCTGCTGCCGCTCACGCAGTGGCTGCTGTCGAATGTCGGCTGGGTGGGGGCGTTGATGGCGCTGGGTGCGGTGGGAATCGGGATGGCACCTCTCGCAGCCGCGCTCGTCGAGCGGCGCATCGCGCATACGCACACGTTCAGGCAATCGGCGGGCGAAGCGATAAGCGAAGCGCTCGGTCATCGCGGCTACGTACTGCTGACCGTCGGATTCTTCGTCTGCGGCTTCCAGGTCGTGTTCATCGGCGTGCACTTGCCCGCGTATCTCGCCGACCACGGATTCCCGGCACGCGTCGCGGTGACGGCGCTTGCGCTGATCGGACTCTTCAACATCATCGGGACGTACACGACGGGCTGGCTCGGCTCGAGAATGCCGAAGCGCTACATCCTGTCGTTCATCTATTTCGGACGCGCAATCGTCATTGCGATCTTCGTCTACCTGCCGCTCTCGGCCGCGTCGGTGTATGCATTCGCGATGGCGCTCGGCGTGCTATGGCTGTCGACGGTGCCGCCGACGAACGCGATCGTCGCGCAAGTGTTCGGCGTGCGCTATCTCGCGATGCTGTCCGGGTTCACGTTCCTGTCGCACCAGATGGGCAGCTTTCTCGGCGCGTGGCTGGGCGGCAGGCTGTATGACGTGACAGGCAGCTACGACATCGTCTGGTATCTGTCGATCGGGCTCGGCGTGATCGCCGGACTCATCAACCTGCCGATCGACGAACGCGAGATCCGCCGCACGCCAACCGCGACGACGGCTGCGTGAATTCGCTGGCGTCGGCGCTTGCTGGCCGTCCGCAGGAAGCACTACGTACCGCCCGATCGCGTCACTGCGCGGCGATGACGTCGATCGCGTCGGTGATCAGCGTATCGACGCCCCATGCGAGGAGCTCGATCGCCCGCGCCGGGTCGTTCACCGTCCACGTGGCAATGCGCAAGCCGGCGCCATGGATTTCGTCGATGCGCGCGCGCGTAAGCAGCGTGTGCTCGAGATCGAGCGCGATGCAGCCGAGACGTATCGCGCGTTCGCGCCAGTCGTCCGGCAGTTGATCCCCAAGCCACGCGCGCGGCAGCTCCGGCGCGGCTTCCCGCGCCGCGTCCAGCGCCACTTCGTTAAACGACGAAAGGAGTGGCTTCACCGCAGCACCCGACCAGAGCGTGAGCGCATCCAGCGCGACGGCCGCACCGGTTTCGCGCTCGCGGCCGCGCGTCGGCTTGACCTCGATGTTGACGGCGGCGTCGTGCGCGCGGCTCCAGCGCGCGACGGTTGCCAGCGTCGGCAACGGCTCGCCGGCGTAACGGGACGAGTGCCAGCTTCCCGCGTCGAGTTGCGCGAGTTCGCGCCACGTCAGTGCATCGGCGCGGCCCTGGGCATTCGTCGTGCGGTCGAGCGTGTCGTCGTGCAGCAGAAATGAAACGCCGTCGGCCGCAAGCTTCACGTCGAATTCGGCCATCCGGTACCCGTGCGCGTAGCCGACGCGAAACGCGGCCAGCGTATTTTCGGGCGCGAGCTTGCCGGCGCCGCGATGCGCGGCAAGTCGCGGATACGGCCAGTTCGGAAGCCCGTCCATGTCCTGTATTTCAGTGGAGGCGCGCGCCGGTGGACGGCTCGAACGCGAACACGCGCGCCGGATCGGCCGTCACGCAGAACGTCGAGCCGACGCCGGGCGACGTGCCATGCGCGACGCGCGCGATGACGGTTTGGGCACCATGGCCGATGTGCACCAGCGCGTCGGCGCCGAGTTGCTCGACCATTTCGACGGGTCCGGATACGATCGCTTCTCCGGTACCGCAGGGCACGAAATGCTCGGGTCGAATGCCGACCGTGACGGGGCGGCCGCTTTCGAGCGTGATTCGCGAGGACCGCGCTTCGCCGCCATGGTCGAGCGCGATGCGTCCGTCGCCGTCGACCTTGCCGGCCATGAAATTCATCGCCGGCGAGCCGATGAAGCCTGCGACGAAAATCGTCTGCGGATTCTGGTAGACCTCCATCGGCGAGCCGATCTGCTCGGCGCGGCCCGCATTCATCACGATCATCCGCTGCGCGAGCGTCATCGCCTCGACCTGGTCGTGCGTGACGTAGAGGCTCGTCGTCGCAAGGCGCCGGTGCAGCTTCTGGATCTCGAAGCGCATCTGCACGCGGAGCTTCGCATCGAGGTTCGACAGCGGCTCATCGAACAGGAAGACCGCCGGCTCGCGGACGATCGCGCGGCCCATCGCGACGCGCTGGCGCTGGCCGCCGGACAACTCGCGCGGATACCGCTCGAGGTAAGGCTCGAGATTCAGGATCTGCGCGGCACGCGCGACGCGCGTGTCGATCTGCTGCTTGTCGGCCTTGCGC
>JALYSS010000217.1 GCA_030854685.1 Pseudomonadota bacterium
AAGGTGTCAACGCATACCACCTGCAGAACGGGCTGACGGTGCTGCTCTTCGCCGATGCGACGAAGCCGACGACGACCGTCGACGTCACGTACAAAGTCGGCTCGCGCATGGAGAACTACGGCGAAACCGGCATGGCGCACCTGCTCGAGCACATGATGTTCAAGGGCACGCCGTCGATCCCGAGCGTGTTCGCCGAGCTCGGCCGGCGCGGCATGGAGTTCAACGGCAACACGTCGTACGACCGCACGACGTATTTCGAAACGTTCGCCGCGTCGCCCCCGTCGCTCGACTGGGTGCTGATGATGGAATCGGAGCGGATGACGCGCTCGACATTCAGCAAGGCTGAGCTCGATTCCGAAATGACCGTCGTGCGCAATGAATATGAAAGTGGCGAGAACCGGCCGCAAAGCGTCCTGTGGAAGCGGATGGCCGCCGTCGCGTTCGATTGGCACAACTACGGCAAGCCGACGATCGGCGCGCGATCCGATATCGAAAACGTCCCGTTCGAGCGGCTGCGCGCTTTCTACGCAAACTATTACCAGCCGGACGACGCCGTGCTGACGATCGCCGGCAAGTTCGATCCCGACACGACGCTCGCCGCCGTTGCCAGGTACTTCGGCGCCATTGCGAAGCCGACGCGCGTCCTGCCCAGGCTTTACACCGTCGAGCCCGTGCAGGACGGCGAGCGCACGGTCACCGTGCGCCGCGTCGCGAGCGCGCAGTGGCTCGGCGCACTGTTCCACCTGCCGCAAGGCGCCAATCCCGATGCGACGGCGTTCGAAGCCCTCGCCGAAATCATGACCGTCGAGCCCGCGGGTCGGCTCTACAAGGCGCTGGTCGAAGGCAAGAAGGCGTCGTCGGTCGAGAACTGGACTTTCGCGCAGCACGATGCGGGATTCGTCATCTTCTGGGCACAGGTGCCGGCGGACCAATCGATCGACGCGGCGCGCGACACGCTCCTCGCAACGCTCTACGACGTCAGCGCGCATCCGATCACCGCGGCCGAACTCGAGCGAGTGCGGGTCAAGGCGCAGAAAGACTTCGACGACACGATCAACGACCCGCAGCAAATGGCCGTCGCGCTCGCCGATTCGATCGCCGAGGGCGACTGGCGCCTCTTCTTCATCCACCGCGATCGCTGGCGCAAGCTGACGCCTTCGGACGTGACGCGCGTCGGCACCGAATATCTCAAAGCGTCGAACCTGACGCTCGGCGAGTTCCTCCCCGAAACGAAGCCCGATCGCGCGCCGCTGGCCGCTGCTGTAGACATTCCCGCGCTCGTACGGAACTACAAGGGCGAGCCGGCGGTTGCCGCCGGCGAGGCATTCGATTCGACCCCTTCGAATCTGGAAGCGCGCACCGAGCGATTCCAGCTGCCGAACGGAATGAAGGTCGCGCTGCTGCCGAAGAAAACGCGCGGTGAAACGGCGCAGTTTGAACTACGTTTCGACATCGGCGACGTGTCGTCGTTGAAGAACAGCGCGCCGGTATCGACGCTTACCGCGGCGATGCTCGAGCGCGGCACGACCAGACACGACCGCCAGGCGTTCCAGGACGTGCTCGACAAGTTGCACGCGAAGCTCGACATCGGCGGCGGCGGTGCGACGGTCAGCGTCGCGGCAACGACGGTTCGTGCGAGCATTCCTGACGTGCTGCGGCTCGCGGCCGAGGCATTGCGCGAGCCGGCCTTTCCGCCGTCGGAATTCGAGCAGCTGAAGAACGAGCTCCTTGCACGTCTCGAGCAAAGCCGTACCGATCCGAACGCCATCGCCCGGCGGGCGGCGGCGCGCGCGGGCAATCCTTATCCGCCGGACGACGTTCGGTACACGCCGACGATCGACGAGGAAATCGCGCGGGTCAAGGCGACCGATCTCGACGCGGTGAAGGCGTTCCATGCGAAGTTTTATGGAACACCGCACGCGGAAATGGCGATTGTCGGCGATTTCGACGCGGCCACGGTGCGCCCGCTGCTCGGGCAACTGTTCGGCGAATCCCACGGCGGCGCGCCCTATGCGCGCGTACCGCAACCGTTCTATTCGACGAAATCCGCTCCGCAGTCGTTCGAAACACCGGATAAGGCCAACGCCGCGATGTTCGGCCGGCTCTCGATGCCGCTGAACGATCAGGCGCCCGATTACGCGTCGCTCCTCGTCGCCAACCGCGTGCTCGGCGGCGATTCGGATTCGCGGATGTTCCAGCGCGTTCGCGTGAAAGGCGGCCTTTCCTATGCGGTCGGCACCGTGTTCCAGCCGGCGTCGATCGATCTGAACAGCACGCTCGTCGTGTATGCGATTTTCGCGCCCCAGAATCTCGACAAGGTAAAGATGGCGATGGCGGAAGAGATTGCGCGCGCGCGCGCAGGCGGCTTCACCGCGCAGGAGATCGACGCAGCGAAAAAGGCGGTGCTCGAAGAGCGCCGGATCACGCGCGCGCAGGACGACGCAGTGATGGGCTCGTTGGTGGCGCAGGAATACCTCGGCCGGACGTGGGCCGAATCAGCGCGGATCGACGCCGCCGTTGCCGCGGTGACGGCTGAATCGGCGAGCGCGGCACTACGCAAATACGTCGATCCGGCCGATATCGCATTCGCCTACGCCGGGGATTTCGCGAAAAAATAAATCGGCGTCGGAGGTGCAATGGAAAATGGGGTCAGAGCCGTAATAATTGAATGGAAAATGGGGTCAGAGCCGTAATAATCGGCCTCCCGATCGCGGGCGTCACGCTGACGCTACGCAGCCGATCATTACGGCTCTGACCCCATTTTCACCATCGCGGGCGTCACGCTGGCGCTACGCAGCCGATCATTACGGCTCTGACCCCATTTTTACCGACACCGATTTCCCGATGCCCGTCAATGCGACGAGCGCGTCCGCGATTCCCGGCGCGCATGCGAGGCACGCGGCCTTGGCCGTCGGCGCTGCCGGCGCAAAAGGGGCCGTGTAGCCGCCGGCTTCCTGGACGATCAGCAGGCCGCCGATCGCATCCCAGATCGAGAGCTGCAACTCGACGAACGCGTCGAGTCGACCGCGCGCGACGTGGCCGAGCTGCAATGCGGCCGCTCCGAAGTTGCGCATCGACACGCCGCTCGCCATCATTCGCCGGCGTATTTCGAGGTAGCGCGTATCCGGCGCCCGGTCGTGATGGCCCAGTGCGACGTAAGCGCCCGCGAGCGCGGCGGTCGGCGCGACCTGTAATCGCACACTACCCGACGCGTCGTCGCACCACGCGCCGCCCCCGCGCTCCGCCCGGTACAGCTCGCCGTTCGCGGGATCGAACACCACGCCGACCCGCGGACGACCGTCTTCGAGATACGCGATCGCGACATTCCAGAACGGAACGCCGCGCAGGAAATTATGCGTGCCGTCGATAGGATCGACGATCCAGCAGCGATCGAACGGTCCACTGAACTCGACCGCCGTTTCCTCTCCCAGGAAGCGATCGTCGGGAAATACGGAAGCGATCTCGCGGCGGATCAGCGCCTCGACGTCGCGATCGGCGCGGCTCACGAAATCCTGTGGCCCCTTCAACTCGACCGTCAGCTGCTCGCGGTTACGCCAATAGTCGAGCGCAAGCGCGCCCGCGCGACGGGCAACGTCCAGCGAAAGCGCATAGCGGTCATCGGCCATGCGCGGTTTACAGCGAAACGACGCGCCGCTCGAGCAGCGACTGGCGCAGCGCAAGGCTGATCCGCGTCGCCTCGGTCGCATCGCGCAGTGTCAGCGGTGGGGGCCGATCCTCGATCACGGCCTGTACGAATTCGGTGTCCTCGCACCGAAACGCATCCTCGAACCGCTCGTAGTAGGTCGGTGTGCATTCGTGACGCACGCCATGCGCATCGGAAATCACCACATGGTCGAGCCGCGCATCGCCGCCCACCGTAATCCTGCCTTCCGTTCCGATCACTTCCGTCATGCACTCGAAACCATGCGCCATCGTGCGTGACGCGTAGATCGTCGCGATTTCTCCCGTGACGAATTCGCAGGTCGCGACTGCGTTGTCGACGTCGCTCCACTCGCGCAGGCCTTCGTGCACACCGACGAGCCCGGCCGAAAAGACCCGCGCCACCTCGGAAGTGCCGAGCAGCCAGCGCGCGGCGTCGATGTCGTGCACGCTCATGTCGACGAATATGCCGCCGCTCGCCTGCGAATAGCGGACGAAGAAGCCGCTCGGATCGTTCTTGTCGAGCGTGTGCGATCGGACCATCAGCGGACGGCCGATATCGCCCCGCCGGATCCGCGCATGCGCGTGGCGATAACTCGCGTCGAAGCGCCGCACGAAGCCGATCATCACCTTGAGGTCGGGTTGCAGCGCGGCCTCCGCTTCGACGTGCCGGCATTCGGCGACATCGAGCGACAGCGGCTTTTCGGAAAAGACATGCTTTCGCGCGCGCAGCGCGTCGACGATCTGCTGCGCGTGGAGCGTCGTCGGCGTGACGATGAATACCGCATCGACCTCCGCCTGCGCGAGCATCGCCGCGTAATCGGCGTAGCCCTCCGAAACGCCGAGCTCGCGCTCCGCCCAGGCGAGGTCGTCGGGCACCGGGCTGCACGCGGCAACGAGCTCCGCATTCGGCACGCGGCGCGCCAGATTTTCGGCATGGCGGCGGCCCATCCGGCCAAGGCCCGCAATGCCAACACGCAATCGAGGACTTGTCATGTCCGTCCGGGTGAAAGCTCGACAATGCGCCGTTCGCGCCACGAAGTCGTCGCCGCTTCCGCCAGTGCGAGGGCGGCGACGCCATCGTCGATGGTCGTGCGCGGCTCCGCGCGGCCCGCCAGCACGTCGAAGAAATGCGCCATCTCGGCCGCGTAGGCCGCGCGGTAGCGCTCGAGGAAGAAATGCTCGGGCTTGTCGGCGGTGATCGCGCCGGACGACCACAGCACGACTTCGGTCGGCCGATGGTTCCCCGCCTGCAACATGCCCTTGCTGCCGATCACTTCGAACCGCTGATCGTAGCCGTACGCCGCGCGGCGAATCGTGTTGATCTGCGCAAGATGCCCGTGACGCGTGCGAATCGTCACCGCGGTCGCATCGATGTCGCCGGCCGTCTCGATCTCGGGATCGGTCAGGCAGCTTCCCGTTGCATAGACGGTGGCCGCCTCGTCACCGATGATCCAGCGAAAGATGTCGAAGTCGTGGATCAGCATATCCTTGAAGATCCCGCCCGAGCGCCTGATGTAGTCGATGGGTGGCGCGCCCGGATCGCGGCTGGTCACGATGAGCATTTCCGGCTCGCCGATTTCGCCGTCGTCGATCCGTTGCTTGAGCGATGCGAACGTCGGATCGTAGCGACGCTGGAAGCCGATCAGGCACTTGATGCCGGTGGATCGAACCGCTTCGGCGCATGCGCGCGCGCGGGCGAGCGAGAGGTCGACGGGCTTCTCGCAGAACATCGCCTTGCGTGCCTTGGCCGCGCGAAGGATCAAGTCGGCGTGCGTATCCGTCGACGACGCGATGATCAC
>JALYSS010000237.1 GCA_030854685.1 Pseudomonadota bacterium
CTACGCACGGTCGACGACCGGCGTCAAGCGCGGTACCCGTTCATCGGCTTTCCTCTTGAAAAAATTGTTGCAATCATCAAACATGGTCCCCAACTAGGCACTGCGACGCGCAATGTCCAACCAGGAGCAGCACGGCAGCGTGCTCGACGCGGAAGAAACGCGAGTCAAGCCGCCGCCGCTGTACAAGGTCGTCTTGCTGAACGACGATTACACGCCGATGGACTTTGTCGTCATCGTGCTCCAAACTGTGTTCGGCATGAGTCGGGAAAAAGCCACGCAGGTGATGCTTCAGATTCATCGCGAGGGCATGGGGGTGTGCGGTACGTACACCCGCGAAGTGGCGGCGACCAAGGTGGACCAGGTCGTCGACCTTGCGCGGAAGCACCAGCACCCGTTGCAGTGCACGATGGAGGAGACTTGAGCGTTAAAGCGTGCAGCGGCCGGCAAATGGCCGTTGGTCACGCCGGAAATGGTTTCCGGCGCGGCAACGGAGTCAAGGAAGCAACATGATCGCCCAGGAACTGGAAGTCTCGCTCCACATGGCTTTTGTCGAGGCACGGCAGAAGCAGCACGAATTCATCACCGTCGAGCACCTGCTGCTGGCGATGCTCGACAATCCATCGGCGGCCGAAGTGCTCAAGGCCTGCGGCGTCGACCTCGACGAATTGCGCGGCGTCCTGACGGACTTCATCAACGAGCACACGCCGCGGCTGGCCGCCCACTCGGATGCGGATACGCAGCCCACGCAAGGCTTCCAGCGCGTGATCCAGCGCGCGATCCTGCACGTGCAGTCGTCAGGCAAGAAGGAAGTGACCGGCGCGAACGTGCTGGTCGCGGTGTTCGGTGAAAAGGAATCCCACGCCGTCTATTTCCTGAACCAGCGCGGCGTCACGCGGCTCGACGTCGTCAATTACATCGCGCACGGGATCACGAAGACCCCGCAGCAAAAGCAGGACAAGGCGGCCGAAGCGAAGGATGACGGCGAAGGCGGCAGCGAATCGCAAGGCGCGCTCGACGCGTACACGGTCAATCTCGTCACCATGGCGCGCAGCGGCAAGATCGATCCCTTGATCGGCCGCGCGCATGAGCTCGAACGCGTCATCCAGGTGCTGTGCCGCCGGCGCAAGAACAATCCGTTACTGGTCGGCGAAGCCGGCGTAGGCAAGACCGCGATCGCGGAGGGGCTCGCGCGCCGCATCAACGAGGGTGCCATTCCCGAGTTGCTGAAGGAATACCAGGTGTTCTCGCTCGACATGGGCGCGTTGCTCGCGGGCACGAAGTACCGCGGAGATTTCGAGCAGCGGCTCAAGGCCGTGCTGAAGCAGCTCGCCGAAAACCCGAAGTCGATCTTGTTCATCGACGAGATTCACACGATTATCGGCGCGGGCGCCGCGTCGGGCGGGACGCTCGACGCGTCCAATCTGCTGAAGCCGGCACTTTCCACCGGTGCGCTGAAGTGCATCGGCGCGACGACGTACGGTGAATACCGGCAGATCTTCGAAAAGGATCACGCACTGTCTCGGCGTTTCCAGAAGGTCGACGTGCCGGAGCCGTCGATCGCTGAAACCATCGAGATCCTCAAGGGGCTCAAAACCCGCTTCGAGGAGCATCATGGCGTCAAGTACGCGCCGGCGGCGCTTACGTCCGCGGCGGAACTTGCCGCGCGCTTCATCAATGATCGTCATCTGCCCGACAAGGCCATCGACGTGATCGACGAGGCTGGCGCCGCGCAGAAGATCCTGCCGAAATCGCGGCAGAAGAAGGTGATCGGCAAGAACGAGGTCGAGGAGATCGTCGCGAAGATCGCGCGCATCCCGGCGAAGAACGTTTCGTCCGACGACCGCAATGCCTTGAGAACGCTCGACCGCGACCTGAAAAACGTCGTGTTCGGTCAGGACAAGGCGATCGACGCGCTCGTTTCGGCGATCCGCATGGCGCGCTCCGGACTCGGCAATCCGCGCAAGCCGATCGGCAACTTCCTGTTCAGCGGCCCGACGGGCGTGGGCAAGACGGAGGTTGCGCGCCAGCTCGCGTTCTGCCTGGGAATCGAGCTGCTGCGCTTCGACATGTCGGAGTACATGGAGCGCCACGCGGTGTCACGCCTGATCGGCGCACCGCCCGGGTACGTCGGGTTCGACCAGGGTGGCCAGTTGACGGAAGGCATCACCAAGCATCCGTACAGCGTGCTGCTGCTCGACGAAATCGAGAAGGCGCATCCGGACATCTTCAACATCCTGCTGCAGGTCATGGACCACGGCACGCTGACCGACAACAACGGGCGCAAGGCGGACTTCCGCAACGTGACCGTCATCATGACGACGAATGCGGGCGCGGGCGAGCTCGCGCGGCACACGATCGGCTTCGCCACCGAGAAGCAGGCGGGCGACGAAATGGCGGAAATCAAGCGCATGTTCACGCCGGAATTCCGCAACCGTCTCGACGCGACGATCTCGTTCAGCTCGCTCGACCACGACGTCATCCTGCGCGTCGTCGACAAGTTCCTGCTCGAGCTCGAAGCTCAGTTGCACGAGAAGAAGGTCGACCCGACGTTCTCGCCGAAGCTGCGCGAATTCCTGGCGCGCAAGGGGTTCGACCCGCTGATGGGCGCGCGCCCGATGTCGCGCCTCATCCAGGACACGATCCGCAAGGCGCTCGCCGAAGAGATCCTGTTCGGTCGCCTGACGAGCGGCGGCAAGGTAACGATCGACATCGACGACGACGACAAGGTCAAGCTCGTGTTCGAGAAAACGCGGGAAACCGAGATCGCGTAAGCGAGCGATCAGGGCGACTCTGCAAATGTCTTGAGCTTCCCCAACGCCACCTCCCACTCGCGCCCGATCACGTCCAGCGTCCGCTTCGCTTCCTCGATCTGCCCCGGCTCCAGTTGCCAGAGCCGTTCCCTTCCCAGCTTGACGTCGCGCACCACGCCCGCGTCCGCGAGCACCTGAAGGCGTTTGGTCACGCCTTGCCGGCTGATTGCGGTGTTCGCCGTCAGCTGCGCGATCGAGAAAACGCCACCGACGCACAGCGCAGCCGCGAGCTTCAGACGCGTAGGGTCGCCGAGCGCCGCGAAGATGTTCGCGAGCGCTTCGCTCGATTGGACGATCGCGGGCAGGCCGGCATGGCGCCGGCCCGCGCCCTTCGCGTTGCTACGCGCTGACATGGCGCACGATGTTGTCCATCTGTCCTTCCCAGCCGCGGCTGTTCATGCGGAACGCTTCCAGGCGGCGGTGCGGCGGCACCTTGTCGAAGGCGGATTCCACCCGTCAGCGCTCCAGCCCCACCGCCATCCCGCGCATCACGAAGACGCCCATGGCCGCTTCCGGCGGATCAACCGAGCATGTCCTGCCAGATCGCTCGAGCCCACGCGAAGCCGTATTCTCCTTCGAGCGCGCTCGTGGCGGAAGACAATCCACCGGAGCCGGGAACCGTCAGGAACGTCCTCTGTTGCGCGTCGTATTGATGCACCGACGCGACGTGCACGGCCTCGCGATCATTGATGAAGCTGTAGCACGTATTGTTCAGCACCGGTGCGGGATTGGCCGATCGCCCGGCGAGTGCTGCGAGCACCGCGGCCGCGGCGACCTTGCCATGCTGGTTCGCCATGTGGCCGGATTTCGGCATCAGCGGCGCGATCTGGATGGCGTCGCCGAGCACGTGAATACCCCGCACTTTCTGCGACTCGAACGTGAGGAAGTCGACCTCGCACCACTGGTCGTTCACCGTGATGACCCCCGCACTGCGCGCAATCTGCCCGGCGCCGTGCGGAGGGATCACATTGAGCACGTCCGCTCGCACGTCGTCGGCCGTTTCGAAGCGCGCGGTTCGCGTCCGGACATCGACGCCCGTCAGAACGTAGTCGGGTCGGTATTCGACGATGCCCTTGTAGTCCTCGTTCCACGCCTTCATGAAGAGCGCTTTCTTCGACTGGACGTCTTCGTTGCCATCGAGTACCAGCACCTTGCTGCGCGGTTTCGCACGCTGGAAATACCACGCGACCTGGCATGCGCGCTCGTAGGGTCCGGGCGGACAGCGATACGGCGCTCGCGGAATCGAGATGGCAAAGACGCCGCCGTCCGGCATTGCTTCGATCTGCCGGCGCAGTGCAACGGTCTGCGGTCCGGCCTGCCATGCGTGCGGAAATGCGTCGCGGGCGGCAGAGTCGTCCAGCCCCTGCACCCGATCGAAAAAGAAGTCGATGCCCGGCGAGAGGATCAACCGATCGTAGGGAAGCTCGGGACCTCGCGCGAGCCGCACGCGTCGGCGTTCAGGATCGACGGCAACGGCGGAGTCGTGCACGACTTTGACGCTGCGCTCGGCCAACGCGTCGTAGCCGACCGTGATGTCGGCCATCGTGCGGCTGCCACCGAGCACCAGGTTCGACAACGGGCACGACACGAATGCGGGGTCGCGTTCCACCAGCGTCACGTCCGCGGCGTTGCCGCCCCAAAGCGCGGCATAACGCGCCGCCGTCGCGCCGCCATAGCCGCCGCCGACCACGACAATCCTGCGCGACCCGGCAGGACCGCGGAGTGGGGCGCATCCGGGCAGCGTCAGCAGCGCCGCGGTGCCCAATGCGTGCAGCACGCGCCGTCGTCTGGCATCGATGACGTTCATGGGCGGGAAGGCTTTTGGGCGGCGAACCAGGCGGCAACCGCATCGAGTTGCGCCGGCGTGTATCCCCTGGCGAGTTGCGGCATCACCGTTCCACTGCGCGTCCCGTCGCGGAAACCGCGCAGTTTCGCGCTCAGCTCGTCACGCGATTGCCCGGCGAGCGGCGGCGGGAT
>JALYSS010000268.1 GCA_030854685.1 Pseudomonadota bacterium
TCCAGGTATTAATCGGCAACACTGACGCGCATGCGAAGAACCTTTCGTTCTTTTTGACGGCCGGCGGACTTTCCATCGCCCCCGCATATGATCTTGTGAACGTGCTCGCTCTTGCGGACGAGCGCATCGAAACGAACTATGCGATGGCGATCGGGAACGCTTTCCGCTATGGGAAACTTGCCGCCGAGGAATGGACCGACATGGCGCTCTCCTGCGGCCTGTCCGCTCGACTTGTCGCCAACGAGCTCATCGCGCTGACGAAACGCGTGCAGGCGGCGCTGCCGGAAACCGCCGCGGAAGTCCTGCAAGAAGGAGCGCTACCCCACGTAGTGGAGCGGGTCCGCGGGGTGACGGCCACGCAATGCGAGCAGTTGGCGGCGATGGCGATTGGCGTTCGCCGACCTGATCCCCGCCGGCGACAAACTCCCGCCTGACGCGACATACGGCACTGGTCGGGGTGAGAGGATTTGAACCTCCGACATCTTGCTCCCAAAGCAAGCGCGCTACCGGGCTGCGCTACACCCCGACACGGGAATTATGCCACCCCTGGTTCGCCCGGCCACGTGCGAAGCGTCGGTGGCGAGAACGCGTTCGCTGCGGCGCGACGTTCCCGTGTCCCGAATTCGGGTGCCGCACATCGCGTACGTCCTATAATCAGCCCGAATGCTTGCCGGGCGGCATTTGCCGGTACAACAAAGGATCGAAATGGCTACTCCCCGCGATGTTGCCGTATTGGTCGGAAGCCTGCGCAAGGAATCATTAAACCGCAAGATGGCCAACGTCTTGCGCGAAATGGCACCGGCATCGCTGAAACTCGAGATCGTCGAAATCGGCCAGCTGCCGTTGTTCAACCAGGACGATGAAGCGAATCCGCCGCCGGCATCCGTTACGTTCAAGGTGCGCATCCAGAAAGCCGATGCGGTACTGTTCGTGACGCCCGAATACAACCGCTCGGTGTCCGGCGTGCTGAAAAACGCGATCGACGTTGCTTCGCGGCCGTATGGCAAGAGCGCGTGGAACGGCAAGCCGTGCGCCATCATCAGCGTGTCGCCCGGCGCGATCGGCGGTTTCGGCGCCAATCATCATCTGCGGCAGTCGTTGGTATTCCTGAACATGCCGACGCTGCAGCAACCGGAGGCCTACATCGGCGGCGCCGCCGGACTGTTCGATGCGCATGGCAAGCTCACCAGCGACCCCACGCGCGAGTTCATTCGGAAATTCCTCGACGCGTTCGCGGCGTGGGTCGAACAGAACGCGGCTACGTGACGTCAGGCGCGGACGTCGCGCCGCGGATCGTGCGACAGGCGTTACGTCGATGCGCTCAGTCTTCGGGCTTGAGCTGCGGGAACAGGATCACGTCGCGGATCGACGCGCTGTCGGTCAGCAGCATCACCAGCCGGTCGATGCCGATGCCTTCGCCTGCCGTCGGTGGCAGCCCGTATTCGAGTGCGCGAACGTAATCGGCGTCGTAGTACATTGCCTCCTCGTCTCCCGCTTCCTTGGCCTTCGCCTGCACCTTGAAGCGCGCCGCCTGGTCCTCGGGGTCGTTCAGCTCGGAAAAGCCGTTCGCGATTTCCCGCCGAACGATGAAAAGCTCGAAGCGATCGGTGAGCGCCGGATTGGCGTCGTTGGCGCGCGCGAGCGGCGAAACGTCGGTCGGATGCGCAATGATGAACGTCGGCTGGACGAGCTTTTCCTCGGTCGTCGCCTCGAAGAGCTTGAGCTGCAACAGCCCGACGCCATCGGTGGCGAGCACCTCGACGCCGAACGTATCGAGCGCACGCTTGAGCGTCGCGACGTCGGAAAGGTCCATCGCGGCGTATTCGCTGTCGTGGCGCCGGATCGCTTGCGCCATCGTCATCCGCGGGAACGGCTGTGCGAGATCGATTGTTTCCCCCTGGTAAACGATTGTCGTCGTGCCGCAGACGCGCTGCGCCACCTCGCGCAGCAACGTTTCCGTCAACTGCATCAGGTCGCGATAGTCGGCATACGCCTCGTAGAACTCGAGCATCGTGAACTCGGGATTGTGCCGCGTCGAAATCCCCTCGTTGCGAAAGCTGCGGTTGATCTCGAAGACCTTCTCGAGGCCGCCGACAACGAGTCGCTTCAGGTAGAGCTCCGGCGCGATTCGCAGATAAAGCGGCATGTCGAGGGCATTGTGATGCGTCGCGAACGGACGCGCGGCGGCACCGCCCGGAATCGGATGCATCATCGGCGTCTCGACTTCGAGAAAGCCTCGCGCCACGAAAAACTCCCGGATCACCTGCACGATGCGCGAGCGCTTGACGAAAACGTCGCGTGCCGACGGATTGGTGATCAGGTCGACATGACGTTGCCGATAGCGCTGCTCCTGATCGGTCATGCCGTGGAATTTCTCGGGCAGTGGCCGCAGCGACTTCGCCAGCAACCGGACGCTGTCGCACTTGACTGACAGCTCACCGGTCTTGGTCTTGAAGAGCGTTCCGGTCGCGCCGACGATGTCGCCCAGATCCCAGTGCTTGAACGCGTTGAGCGCGCCTTCGCCGACGCCGTCGAGCGTCACGTAGAGCTGGATCCTTCCCGACATGTCCTGCAGCGCCGCGAAGCACGCTTTTCCCATCACGCGCTTCAGAAGCATCCGGCCCGCGACCGCCACGCGGATCGCCGCAATCTCGAGCGCCTCGTTGTCGTTGTCGTCGTGCGCCGCGTGCAGCGCGGCCGCGAGCGCGTTGCGCCGGAAATCGTTCGGGTAAGCGTTCCCGCCCGCGCGCAAGGTCGCGAGCTTGCCACGACGCTCGGCGATGACGCGATTTTCTTCCGCGTTCGCTACGTTATTGGCCGGCTTGTCCATTCAAGCGAACTTGAGCTGAGGCGCGACTTGCGCGATTCGCTCGAAGTCCCGGTCGTCGTGCAACAACGGAACCCCTTGCTCGACGGCTATTTGTGCGATAAGGCAGTCGTCGCTGGATCGAATCGTCAAACCTTTTCGGCGGCACTCGAAGTACAGCCTCGCGGCGCGCTCGTACGTCGCGATCGGCTCGAGTGGATGGAGAAAGCGCTGACCCGAAAAGTACGAGCGATAGTCGCGAAACATCCTTTCATCCGATGCGCCCTGAAGGATTTCCTGGTAGATCAAGGACGTGACGGCGACCTCGACGCCCCGATCGAGTGCGTTGCGCAAGCGGTCGACGACTTCGGTCGAGCGGCCGCGGATGAAGTCGATCCAGACCGACGTATCGACAAGGATCACCCTGACTTGTCCGCGCCGCGAAGCGCCTTGTAGTCGTAGTCGTCGCGGATGCCTCCGCGGCCGAAGAGTTCCCGCAAGTCCCGACGCTTCCGCGCCGCCACGAATTCGCGCAGCGCGAGGTCGACCAGTTCGCGCTTGGTCTTCACCGGAGCGTGGCGGAAAGCTTCCTTCACCAGGTTGTCGTCGAGAACGATATTCGTACGCACGATACACCTCCTGATGTGTATTCTAGAGTGTACCGATGATGCGGGCAACCGGGCTCACACCCCTTGCTTCAGACTCGCCGAGATGAAATCGTCGAGTTCGCCATCCAGGATCGCCTGCGTGTTGCCCACTTCGTGGTTCGTTCGCAGGTCCTTGATCCGCGACTGGTCGAGCACGTACGAACGAATCTGGTGGCCCCAGCCGATGTCGGTCTTCGTATCCTCGATCTTCGCCTGCTCTTCCTGGCGCTTGCGCAGCTCGAGCTCGTAGAGCTTCGACTTCAGCATCGCGAATGCCTCCGCGCGATTGCGATGCTGCGAACGGTCGCTCTGGCACTGCACGACGATGTTCGTCGGCAGGTGCGTGATCCGCACCGCGGAATCCGTCTTGTTCACGTGCTGGCCGCCCGCACCCGAAGCGCGATAGGTATCGATGCGCAGGTCGGCGGGATTGATATCGACTTCGATCGACTCGTCGACTTCCGGATAGACGAACACGCTCGCGAACGACGTGTGCCGGCGCGCGTTCGAGTCGAACGGACTCTTCCGCACCAGCCGGTGCACGCCGGTCTCGGTGCGCAGGTAACCGTACGCGTACGCGCCGTCGACCTTGATCGACGCACTCTTGATGCCGGCCACTTCACCCGGCGATTCCTCGAGAACATCGACCAAATAGCCCTTGCGCTCGCAGTAGCGCAGATACATCCGCAGCAGCATCGACGCCCAGTCCTGCGCCTCGGTGCCGCCGCTGCCGGCTTGGATGTCGACGAATGCGTTGCCGGGGTCGAGCGGATGGTGGAACATCCGCCGGAACTCCAGGTCGCCAACGCTCCGCTCGAGCTTCTGGACATCGGCCTCGACCGCGAGCAGCGTGTCGTCATCGGACTCTTCGCGCGCCAGGTCGTAGAGTTCGGTGCTGTTGTCGATTCCCTTCTGCAATCCGGTCAGTGTGTGAACGACGCCGTCGAGCTGCTTTTTCTCCCTGCCGAGTTCCTGCGCGCGCTGGGCGTTGTCCCAGACCTTCGGATCCTCGAGTTCGCGATCGACCGCGGCGAGCCGCGCCGCCTTGACGTCGAAGTCAAAGATACCTCCGCAGCTGGACGGCGCGATCCTTGAGGCCCGAAAGCGCGTTGCCGATCGCGTTGAGATGTTCGGCTTCCATGGCAGGTCTTCTTTCGTCGATTGGTAACGGTTCATTATAGCGGCCACGCATCACAGACCCCCGGTCCGAGCGCGACCTTTTCCCGTTCGCACCGCGAGGCAGAGTGGCATCGGCAGGCACGATCCCCTACCATTGACGGCTTTCGCGCTGAACGATGATGCATACGCCTCCCGGCTTCACGCCTTCGCACGTCCCGCCCACGATCGTCCTGGGCACGTCGCTCGCGTTCGCATTCGCCGAATCGAAGCTGCTCGTCTGCGGTGACGAACGCAAGCCTACGGTGCCGCTCATCGGCGAACTCGAGCAGGCGGGGCTTGCCGGCGCACGTCACTATCTGGGGCAACTCGATGCTGTCGACTGCTTCGCGGTCACGTTGCCGCAGGATACGGTCGCACCCGCCGGTTGCGGGCTTGCCGGTCTGCGTTCGCTGTTCCCGCGCCTGCCGGAACCGATGCTCGGCATTGCGGCGCGCGCATTCCAGGTCGTCGAATGGGACCGTACGCATCGTTACTGCGGCCGCTGCGGCAATCCCACGCGCGACAAGGAGCGCGAGCGCGCGAAGCAGTGTCCGGTGTGCGGTTATGTCGCGTACCCGCGCATCTCACCCGCGATGATGGTGCTCGTCACGCGCAATCGCGAAGTGCTGCTGGCGCGTGCCAACCGGTTCCCCGGCGCGATGTACAGTGCGCTCGCTGGCTTCGTCGAGGCGGGAGAGACGGTCGAGGATTGCATCCACCGCGAGGTCCGCGAGGAAGTCGGCATCGAAGTCGACGATCTCAGCTACTTCGCGAGCCAGTCGTGGTCGTTTCCGCATTCGCTGATGATCGCCTACACCGCGCATTACGCCCGCGGCGAGCTTCGACCCGACCCGTCCGAGATCGCGGATGTCCGCTGGTTTGGCGTCGACGAGCTGCCTGATTTGCCGAGCACGGTATCGATCGCACGCCGGCTTATCGACACGACGGTTGCGCAACTCCGCGCAGGATCGGGCGTCACTCCCGTAGGTTAGAATTGGCCGGCGCGAAACTGCGTTCGCCGACACCCGCCATGTCCCGGTCATCGATTCCGCGCTTCGCCGCGCTCGTCCTGTTCGCATCGGTCTCGCTGTGGGCCGGCGCGCAATCGCCCGCCGCGACGCAGGATCCGCGGCAGATGGACGACGCGGAGCGCAAGGTCTATGCGCAAACGCTGCACGACGCGAAAGACCTGCTCGACCGCAAGCAATACGACGATGCGATCACCAAGCTCGACCAGCTGACCGCCGAGCGCCCCCGCGAGCCGCAGGCGCGGTTCATGAAGGGCCTCGCGTTGACCGATCAGGGCAAGACCGACGATGCAATCAGCGTTTTTCGCATGCTGCTCGCCGATTTTCCGGAATTGCCCGAGCCGCGCAACAATCTCGCCGTGCTGTACGCGCAGAAAGGCGAATACGCGCTCGCGCGCGACGAACTGGAGCGTGCGGTGCAGACGGCTCCGGACTACGCGGTCGCGCACGAAAACCTGGGCGACGTCTATGCCCGACTCGCGGAGGTCGAATACGAGAAGACGCTCTCGCTCGACAAGCGTAGCCGCAGTGCCGCCGCCAAGCTCAAGCTGATTCGCGAATCGCCGTCCACCGGCAAATGAAAAGGAGCCGTTCGATGCTACGTCGCCTGCTGTTCGTTCCCATATTCGCGCTCGGGATGCTTGCCGGTCCGGCGCTGGCAGCCAACCCGCAGGTCGAGCTCGACACGACGGCGGGGACGATCAAGCTCGAACTCTATCCGAACGCCGCGCCGAAGACGGTCGAGAATTTCCTCCAGTACGTCAAGGATGGGCATTACAGCGGTACGCAGTTTCATCGCGTCATCAAGGGCTTCATGATCCAGGGCGGCGGGTACGATGCGAGCTTCCGGGAGAAGCCGACGCGTCCGCCGGTACCGATCGAATCGGAGCAAAGTGCTGCGGCCGGCCTGTCGAATGGGCCCGGAACCGTCGCGATGGCGCGAACGGGCAATCCCAATTCCGCAACGGCACAGTTCTTCATCAACGTCGGTGACAACAAGCGGCTCGATTTTCGCTCGCCGGACGCCCAGGGCTACGGCTACACGGTGTTCGGAAAAGTGGTAAGCGGCATGGACGTGGTCAACAAGATCTCCAACGCCCCCACCGGTGATGCCGGCGGCCGCTTTCCGACCGACGTCCCGGTCGAACGCGTGATCATCAAGTCGGTGCACGTCGTCACACCCGCAAGCTGACGGAGACTGGCCATGGTCGTCCTCCATACGAATCAAGGTGACATCACGCTCGATCTCGACCAGGAGAATTCGCCGGCGACGGTGGCGAATTTCCTGCAATACATTCGCGACGGACATTACGACAACACCGTCTTCCATCGCGTGATCCCCGGCTTCATGATCCAGGGTGGCGGTTTCGCGCCCGGCATGCAGCAGAAGCCGACGCGGACACCGGTGGCGAACGAGGCCGGCAACGGCGTCAAGAACGGACGCTATACGGTCGCGATGGCGCGCACGTCGGATCCGCATTCGGCGAGCGCGCAGTTCTTCATCAACCTCGCCGACAACGCGTTTCTCGACTACAAGGGTCCAAGTCCGCAAGGCTACGGCTACTGCGTGTTCGGCCACGTGGCCGGCGGCGCGGACGTCGTCGACAAGATTGCCGGCGTCGCGACCGGCCGCTCCGGTTTTCACGAGGACGTGCCGACACAGGACATCGTGATCATGCGTGCCGAGGAAATCGCGTAAGGCGATCGATCGGACCGGATCGGATCGCGGTCGTGCGTCGCTCGCAACGCGTGCGCGCCGTCGGCACACGCTAAGGCGACGATGAAGCCGACGCTGCTGCTGTCGGACCTTCACCTCGCGCCCGATCGACCCGGGGCAGCGGCAGCGTTCCATGCGTTCGCCCGCGGGCCGGCGCGCGACGCGGCGGCGGTCTACATCATGGGCGATCTCTTCGACTCGTGGATCGGCGACGATCAGCGTCGCGAGCCGTTTGCGCGATCGATTGTCGCGTCGCTGCGCAACATCAGCGACGCGGGCATACCGCTTTTCATCGCGCGCGGCAACCGCGACTTCCTGCTCGGGGACGATTTCGCACGCGCCGCGGGCGGGACGCTGCTCGACGAACAGACGATCGTCGATCTCGCCGGCATTTCCACGCTGCTCACGCATGGCGACGAGCTTTGCACCGACGACATCGCCTACCAGCGCTATCGCGCATGGTCACGCGATCCCCGCCGGCAGAGGCAGCTCCTTCGACTGCCTTATCCGGTTCGCCGCTGGATTGCCGGCTGGCTTCGACGCGGCAGCCGGGCGGCCACCGCGCGCAAGCCGGAATCGATTCTCGACGTCAACGCGACCGCCGTCGAGCAGGCGTTTCGAACGCGCAACGTCGCGCGGATGATCCACGGTCATACGCATCGACCCGCGCATCATGCGATTGTCGTCGACGGTATGCTGCGTGAGCGGGTCGTTCTCGCCGACTGGGACGATCGCGGTCACTACGTCGCCATCGACGCCGCGGGCATCCACGTTCACCAAATCGACGGATGAGCGCCGCCGGGCCAGGGAGCGGGTGCACCCCCTTGAGGGCAGCGCAGCGGCGACAGTCGCGAGCGTGGGGGGTACACCGATGAGCCCCGACCTCTTCTCGTCCGCCTGGTTTTCGGCACTCGCGTCGATCATCGTCATCGATCTGATTCTCGCCGGCGATAACGCCATCGTCATCGGTCTCGCCGCGCGGAATGTTCCGGCGGAATCGCAGCGCCGCGTCATCCTGTGGGGAACGGCCGGGGCGATCGCCGTTCGCGCGCTGCTGACGGCAGTCGTCGTGTGGCTGCTGAAAATACCCGGCTTTCTGCTGATCGGCGGCCTGGCGCTCGCCTGGATCGGATGGAAGCTGACGCGCGACTCGGGCAACGACGATCACAAGATCGCGGCGAAGACGTCGGTGCGCGGCGCGGTACAGACGATCATCGTCGCTGACGCCGTCATGGGCGTGGACAACGTGCTTGCAGTGGGCGGCGCGGCACACGGGTCGATGCTGCTGGTGCTGATCGGGCTCGCCGTTTCGGTGCCGATCGTGGTCTGGGGCTCGACGCTCGTGTTGAAATGCGTCGAGCGCTATCCGGCGATCCTCTGGCTCGGCGCAGGCGTGCTCGGATGGACGAGCGCGAAGATGATCGCGAGCGAACCGTTCATGTCCGCAGCACTCGCCGAGCACCACGCACTGCGTGCGCTTCTCTACGCGGTGATCGTCGGAGGACTCGTCGGCGTTCCCGTGCTGCGTGCGCTAACCTCGTCGCACCGGTTTCAGCTCGTCGCGCTCGTCGGCGTGGCTCTGTGGCTCACCGGCTTCGGCTGGCTGGACGACCAGCTTGGCGCAGGCCTCGATCCGGCGGGGCCATGGCAATGGGACGAAAGCATCGTCGATTTCGTCCGCTGGATTGGCTGGATCCCGCTCGTGATCGCACTCGAGCGCTGGCTCATCCCGAATGCGCGCACGAAGGCGTCGCAGCACTGATACCGCGTCGCGACGACGAATCAGGTCTTCGGCGTCGGCTTCTTCGGTTGCTTGGGCTTTTTCGGTTCCTTGCGTTGCTTGTCGCGATTACCCATGACCATGCCCTCCTTCACAAAACGCGCAGTCTACGCTTTTTAGCTCGCGTTTAACGCAGCGCCTGCAGGAAATCGCCGAGCAGGTCGTCACGATCCTCGATGCCGACCGATACGCGAACGAGCGAATCGGCGATGCCCATTTGCGCACGTCGCGGCGCACCCATTTCCCAGAAGATCGTCGGCGCGACCGGAA
>JALYSS010000296.1 GCA_030854685.1 Pseudomonadota bacterium
CGCCGCGTCGATTGTGCGCACGACGGCGAGCGCTTCGTGCAGCAATGCCGTTCGCTCGCGCTCGGTCGGCTCCGCGGCGCGCGCTCCACTGGCTTCGGTCACGTCGTGTGCCACCACATGCGCCGCGGCCGCAGCCGCGAGCGCGTCGAGGCGATCGGGACGACGCAAGGCGTCGGCGACCAGCAGCAGGTCGAGCAAGGCAGCCGGAGTGAGCGCCTCCACGTCGGCGATGACGCGATGCCACCGTACCGCGAGACGAGCGACGTCGCGGCAATCGAGCGGCACTCGAAGCCGCTTCGATACGGCCTCGACGCGGAAGATTCCCGCACGCGTGTCGAAGCGACGACCGCCGGCAGGGTCGACTCGATCGAGTTCCTGCGTCAGCACTGCGTAGCGCGCCGGCAGCGTCAATGCATGCACGGCGGACCAATCGAGCGCGCGCGCGGTGAATGCGCCGGCGTTGTCGTCCCGAAGGCGCTCGTCGCTCACGAGGATCGCATACAAGGCGTCCAGCTCCGGCAACAGCTCGACCAATGCGTTGCATGCACGCAGCGCGTCGAGCATGCGCGACGGATGCGCTTCGCACAGGCCCCGCGCGAGTTCCCGCCACACGCGTTCGGGCGCGAGCGTTTCGAGCTCACGCGCGGCAACGATGCAGCGCATGAGCGCCAGCGTCTCGTCGGCAATCAGGAAGTCGAACCGCGCGGCGAAGCGCGCGACGCGCAGCACGCGCAGCGGATCCTCGGCGAACGCCGGCGACACGTGCCGCAGGACGCCGGCGCGCAGATCGGCCTCGCCGCCATAGGGATCGATCAATTGTCCGTCGGGCGCGCGCGCCATCGCGTTGATCGTCAGGTCGCGGCGCCGCAGGTCGTCTTCGAGCGTGACTTCCGGCGTGGCGAAGAACTGAAAGCCGCGATGGCCGCGTCCGTGCTTGCGCTCGGTGCGCGCAAGCGCGTACTCGTCGCGCGTCTCGGGATGCAGGAACACCGGGAAGTCCTTGCCGACCGGCCGGAAGCCGGACGCCAGCATGATCTCGGGCGCGGCGCCGACGACGACCCAATCGCGGTCGCTCACCGGTCGTTCGAGCAATTCGTCGCGAACCGAGCCGCCGACGCGATAAATGCGCACCGGCTGCGGCAACGGTCGCGTCATCGGCTGCCGCGGACGCGAAACAGATCGAAGCGGCTATGGAGCGCGAGCGGGGCGAGATATTCGGGCGCGATCGCCTCGAGTGCTGCCGGTGCGATGCCGAATTGCGGCGGAAACGGTCGTTCGCAGACGTTATCGTGCTGCATCGATGCCAGGTTGTCGCGTGTCAACAGCGGTCCCGGCAGCCGTTCCATGACGCGCGCCTGCAGGTCCGACAGCGCGGGGCCGAGTGCTGCAATCGGCCGCGGATGGCCGGACGTCTGGGCCACATAGCGCACGAGCTCCTCGAGCGTATAAGCCTTCGGGCCGCAGAGCTGATACCGCGCGCCGATCGTTTCGTCGTCGACGAGCGCGCGCGCGAAGCAAGCGGCGACATCGCCCACGAAAATCGGCTGGAACCGCGCGTTCGCGCCGGCGAGCGGGATCACCGGAAACCATTGCGCGAGCTTCGCGAACAGGTTGAGAAACGTGTCATCGCGTCCGAACACGACCGATGGCCTGAAGATCGTCCATGCGAGGCCGGACTCGGCGATCAGCGTTTCGCCCGCCGCCTTCGAGCGCAGGTACCGGCTTGCCGCGGCGGGGCTCGCGCCGAGCGCGCTCATGTGCAGGATGCGCGACACGCCGGCGTGGCGACATGCGGCCACGAGCGCGCGCGGAAGCTCGACATGCGCGCGCTCGAAGGTGTCGCGTCCGTGCTCGTGCAGGACGCCGACGAGGTTGATGGCCGCAGTGACGTCGCGTGTGTAGCGCGCGAGCGCCGCCGGTTCGTTTACGTCCGCCTCGATGACGCGCACCGTCGGCAGCAGCAGCAGGTGCCGCGCACGTTCGCGACGCCGAGTCAGCACCACGACGTCGTGGCCGGCCGCCGAAAGCTTCGCAACGAGGTGACTGCCGACGAAACCCGTGCCGCCGGTGAGCAGCACCCGCTCCGTCACGGGACGACCTCCACGCTTGCGGCTGTCGAACGACGTCCCTCAACCGCCTCGCCAACGCTCGGCTCCCTCTCCCCGCGCAGGTAGAGGGTTGGGGTGAGGGGAATCCCGACATCCATGGCGTGGCCCGACTGCGCTCACGGTTGCATTGCGGCGACGTTGTCGAAGTCGCGCGGCGTGACGGTGCCGAGGCGCTGCGTCAACGGCACGTACGGACGGTCGAGCGCTCGCGTATAGAGCATCGTGTTGGCCAGAACCCGCTTCACGTAATCGCGCGTCTCGTTGAACGGAATCGTCTCGACCCAGATCGCGCCTTCGAGCGGCGCCGCCTGCGGCCGCCACGACTGCGCGCGTGACGGACCCGCATTGTAGGCTGCCGCCGCCAGCGCCGGCAGCCGGCCCAGCCGATCCTGCCAATACTTGAAATAGAACGCGCCGAACTGCGTGTTCAATTGGACGTCGGCGATCCGCGTCGGCGAATAATCGGCCAGCGCCAGTTGCTTCGCGACCCAGCGCGCGGTCCCCGGCATCAATTGCATCAGCCCGACGGCGCCCGCACCGGAGACGATGTCGGCAATGAAGCGGGATTCCTGCCGCGCGATGCCGTACAGCAGCTCTTCGTCGATGCCCTGCTCGCGCGCCGCGGCCTCGAACTGCGGCCGATACGGTGTCATGTAGCGCATCCCGAAGTCGACGCGCGACGCGACCCGCTCGGCCGTGTAGATCGCGCGATCGTAGAGTCCTGCCTTGCGTGCAAATTCGGCCGCGAGCAGCAGCGCGTTGTCGTCGAGCCCGCGAATCGCGACGCTCCATTCGCGAAGCGATTCGAGCCGCAGGTCGAAGCGCGCCAGCAGGATCGCACGCTGCACGCCGGGTCGCGCACCGAAGCTCGCGAGCGCGGCCGGGTCGACCGGCGCGGGTTCGCGAATCAGTGCGGCGAGCTGCGCCGGCCCCCGTCCGAGCGCTTCGGCTGCCAGCAGTCCGTAATAGTCAAGCCCGTCGGCAAGCGTTGCGAACAGCGCCCGCGCCTCGTCGTTCGCGTTCTGCGCCGCCAGTGCGCGTGCACGCCAGTAACGCCAGACGGGCTCCTGCCGGTCGCTTGCGGGCAGTGCATCGATCGCCGCCCGCACGTCGCTCCAGGCCGAGACGCGAAGCGCGGCTCGCACGCGCCACGCCTGTTGCTCGGGTGTGAGCGTGATGCCCGCCACGTCCTTGAACCATTGATTCGCCGCGGGATCGAGCTGCCGCGCCGCGTGCCAGGCGATGCGCAGGCTGCCGTAGTTGCGATCGGCGTCGGGAAGCCTCGCGCGCCATTTGAGCCAGCCGTCGCGTGCATCGGCCGCATCCTTTCGCGCGGAACGCTCGAGCGCATAGAGCGCGAGCGCGCGCCCGGCAGGCGTCTTCCACGCAAACTGGCCCTTACGCAGCGCACGCATCGGATCGCGATCGATCGCGGCGAACTCGCGCGGCGTAATGCGCTCGTTGCCCGGAAGATCTTCGGCGATCGCCTGCGCGAGCCGCGTGTTGCCGTTCGCGACGGCGAGCCGGAAGCGCTCTTTGCGATCGCCGAGCGAAATGTCACCTCGCGCAACCTCGGCGGCGAATAGGGGATTGCAGGGGTCAGGCGTCGACTGGCCGGTGAACCACAGCGGCTTGGCGGCGGCGAGAGCCGCAGCACCTTCGCGCTGATACCGATACTGAATCGCGTAGCAGGTGAGTTCGGTGTCTTCGCCGCTCGGCGGCGGATAGTTCGCCGCAAAACGGGTCCAGTCGCCGCGCTTGCCGAGCGCTTTCAGCCATTCGACGCGCATCCGATCGGCGAGCGGGCTGTCGGGATAGCGCGCGATGAACGCGGCGACGGCGTCCGCGGAAGCCTCGTCGAGACGCGACTTGAGCTGCCAGTACTGCACGTAGCGCTCGAGCGGGTGCCCCGCAACGGCGGGCGCGAGCGCATCGAGATTGCGCCAATCGCCGCGCTCGTAGGCGGCTTTCGCTGCGATGAAATCGCCGTCCGATTGCGCGGTGGCGGGTGCCGCGGCAACGAAGAACGTGGCCGCAACGACGCCGCACGCGCTACGGAACCATGCACCGGTGAACCTCTTCTTCATGCGTGAATTGTCGCTCATGCACCGAGTGACATTCAACCGGAATGCGCCGTATCGCGATAAGCGGCGCATGCGAACGCCAGGCGGCGCAACAACTACGTCGAAAATCGACGCATCGGCGATCGCAGGCTAGAATTCGCCAGTTCGTTTTCCGTAGAAGCATGCCGGGAGCACGCATGGCACAGCGCAAAGCGGCGCCGCAGGTCGGGCTCGTCATGGGCAGCGACACCGACTGGGACGTGATGAAGCATGCGGCGCGCGAGCTCGACGGCTTCGCGATTCCGTATGAGGCGCGCGTGCTCTCCGCCCACCGGATGCCCGACGAGATGTTCGAATACGCGGAAGATGCCGGCCTGCGCGGTTTGCGCGCGATCATCGCGGGAGCCGGTGGCGCCGCGCATCTCCCCGGGATGCTGGCGGCAAAGACGATCGTGCCGGTCTTAGGCGTTCCGGTCCCGTCGAAATATCTGCGCGGCGAAGATTCGCTGCTGTCGATCGTCCAGATGCCGACCGGCATTCCGGTCGCGACGTTCGCGATCGGCGAAGCGGGTGCCGCGAATGCGGCGCTGTTCGCTGCGGCGATGCTCGCGGCGACCGATCCGGCGCTGGCACGCAAGCTCGCCGCGTTCCGCCTGAAGCAGACGAGCGCCGCACGCGCGATGCGCGTTCCTCCGTCATGAGCGGCGCCGGGCCGTCCCAAGACGCGAATTACTCCCCCGCGGGGGGCAGCGCAGCGGTCGCATTGGCCAATGCGGCCGCAAGCGTGGGGGCGTTTCATGAGCGGCGCCGGGCCGCCCCAAGACGCGAATGGCGCCCCCGTCGGGGGCAGCGCAGCGGTCGTATTGGCCAATGCGGCCGCAAGCGTGGGGGGCGTTTCATGAGCGCTGCCGGGCCGTCCCAAGGACGTCCGCGCGAGCGGGGCGAAGCCGAAGGGTGAGCACGCACAAGCTGCAGCGCCGGCCTGTGAAGCCGTCAGCACCGGCGATTCCTCCCGGCGCGTGGCTCGGATTGCTCGGCGGCGGGCAACTCGGCCGCATGTTCTGCATGGCCGCACAAAGCCTCGGCTACCGGGTCGCCGTGCTCGACCCGGGCGCCGAGAGCCCGGCGGGCAGCGTGGCCGACCGGCACATCATCGCCGATTACCTCGATGCCGAAGGCCTCGCGTCGTTGCGCGAACTCTGCAGCGGAGCGACGACCGAATTCGAGAACGTTCCGGCCGCAGCGCTCGAGTACCTCGCGCGCGAACGCCGGGTCACGCCCGCTGCCGCGAGCGTCGCCATCGCCCAGGATCGCATCAGCGAAAAGACGTTCGTATCCGGTCATGGCTTTCCCGTCGCGCCGTTCACCATCCTGCGCAAGGGCTGCGACGTCGCGCGCGTCGACCGCGATCTGCTGCCCGGCATCGTGAAGAGCGCGCGCTTCGGCTACGACGGCAAGGGCCAGGTTCGGGTTCGTACGCGTGAAGACGTGGCCGCGGCCTTCGCCGCGATGGATGGGAATCCCTGCGTGCTCGAGCGGATGATCGACCTGCAAGGTGAGATCTCCGTGATCGTCGCGCGT
The DNA here is from genome assembly GCA_030854685.1 of Pseudomonadota bacterium. Classification (GTDB taxonomy): domain Bacteria; phylum Pseudomonadota; class Gammaproteobacteria; order Burkholderiales; family Casimicrobiaceae; genus VBCG01. The sequence continues at coordinate 5,753 of JALYSS010000296.1, forward strand.
GACGACGACGGCAATCTCGCGACGTGGCCGATCGCGGAGAACCGGCATCGCGATGGCATCCTCGACGCGTCGATCGCTCCGGCGCGGGTCGACCCCGGCGTTGCAAGCGAGGCGCGAACGATTGCCACCGCGCTCGCGGCCGCGCTCGACTATCGCGGCGTCCTGTGCGTCGAGCTGTTCATCGGGCCGGACAACGCGCTCGTCGTCAACGAAATTGCGCCACGGCCGCACAACAGCGGCCACTACACGATCGACGCGTGCGTCACGTCGCAGTTCGAGCAGCAGGCGCGCATCCTCGCGGCGCTTCCCATGGGCGACACGCTGCAGCACACGCCGGCGGTGATGCTGAACCTGCTCGGCGATGTCTGGTTCGACCGTGGCAAGGCGACGCCAAGCGAACCGGACTGGGCGCGCGTGCTCGCGCATCCGCAGGCGAAGCTGCATCTTTACGGCAAGCGCGAGGCGCGGCGCGGCCGCAAGATGGGCCATGTCACCTGCCTCGGGGCGACGCTCGATGACGCGCTCGCGAACGCCCGCGCGATCAGGCGCGAGCTCGGCATTCCGGGCGCCGATTCGTCATGAGCGCAGCGGCCGTATTGGTCAATGCGGCCGCAAGCGTGGGAGTCCGGTGACCGACGCGCCGCTTGCCGGCATCCGCGTGCTCGACCTGACGCGGCTCCTGCCGGGGCCGATGTGCACGCTTTACCTCGCAGACCTCGGCGCCAACGTGATCAAGATCGAGGATACGGGCGCCGGCGATTACGCGCGCACCCTCGCGACAACGGCGAGCACGCCCCCGCGGAGCATGAGCGCCGCAGGGCCGCCCCAAGGCGCGAATTACGCCCCCTCGGGGGGCAGCGTAGCGGCGCAGCCGCAAGCGTGCGGGGCGCCTGCAAGCGCGTGGTATCGCGCAATCAACCGCAACAAGCGCTCGCTCGCGGTCGACCTCAAGACAGCCGACGGGCACGCGGCCTTCATGGCCCTCGCGCGCGACGCGGATGTTGTCGTCGAAGGCTTCCGTCCCGGCGTGGTCCGAGCGTTGCGCGTCGACTACGACGCCGTGCGCGCGATCAATCCGCGAATCGTCTATTGCGCGTTATCGGGCTACGGACAGACGGGCCCGCGCGCCCTCGCGGCCGGCCACGACATCAATTACCTGGGTTACGCGGGGGTCCTGAATCACACCGGTGAACGCGGTGGCGCGCCGGCGTTGGCGAACCTTCAGATCGCCGACCTGCTCGGTGGCGCGGCGACGGCCGCGATCGGCATTCTCGGCGCGCTGTTGGGCGCGCAACGCAGCGGCGGGGGACGCTACGTCGACGTTGCCATGGCGGATGCGGTGCTCGCGCATCAGATCTTCGCACTCGGATCGCTGGAAGACGCAGGCCATGTCGCTGCGCGCGGCGAGGATCTGCTGACCGGCGGCGTGCCGTGCTATGGCGTCTACGGGACGCGCGACGGGGGCTGGCTCGCGGTCGGTGCACTCGAGTCCAAATTCTGGCACGCGCTGTGCGAAACGCTCGGTCGCACGGATCTCGTCCCGCTGCAATTCGCCGTCGGTGCCGAAGGGAATCGCGTGCGCGAGACGCTCGCGCTGATTTTTGCGCAGCAGACCCGCCAAGCGTGGTCCGAACGCTTCGCAAACGTCGACTGCTGCGTCACGCCGGTGCTGACGTTCGCCGAGGCGCTCGCCGATCCGCAATTTGCCGCGCGCGCGATGGTGGTGCGGCGCCCCGACGGATCGCGACAATATGCACCGCCGTTCGCGTTCGCGCCGGCGGCGTTTTCAGTGACGCGCGACGCGCCGGCGCATGGCGAGCATACGCGCGAGGTGCTCCATGAAGCGGGTTACACCGACGATGCGATCGACCGGTTGATCGAAGCGCGCGTAATCAAGACCGCCCTGTAGCGCCTCGAGGATCGCGGCAAACAGGATCGGCGCTCATCGCACGTCGCTGCGCAAGCGCCGTCCACACCGCGCGGCGCGCATCGTCGTCGAGGATGCTCCACGCGGCGATCTCGTCGAGCGTGCGCAGGCAGCCTGTGCAAAGGCCGCTCGCGGGGTCGAACCGGCAGACGCTGATGCACGGCGACGGAACCGGCGTCGCGGATTCCTTCATGTCGCTAGAATCAACGGTTGTTTGGCGTCGAGCGCGCGCGCGACGCGCGAGACCGGCGCGCGCTGCAGGAAATCGGAGATGTAGCGGCCGGCGCGGCGGAGCCTGGTCATGTCGACGCCGGTTTCGATGGAGAGCCCGTCGAGCAGGTACAGCACGTCTTCGCTTGCGACATTGCCCGTTGCACCCTCGGCATACGGGCAGCCGCCGAGGCCCGCGACCGAGCAATCGAACGTCGCGACGCCCAGCTCGAGCGCCGCGTACAGGTTCGCGAGCGCCTGTCCGTACGTGTCGTGGAAGTGACCGGCGAGTGCTGCGACCGGTACGCGTTCCGCGACGCACCGGATGAGCGCCTGCGTCCTGCCCGCGGTTCCGGTGCCGATCGTGTCGCCGAGCGAGACCTCGTAGGCGCCCATCGCATAGAGCGCCGAGGCGACGTTCGCGACCTGTTGCGGATCGACGTCGCCCTCGTACGGGCAACCAAGCACGACCGAAATGTAGCCGCGCACGCGAATGTTCGCGGCTTTCGCACCCTCGAAGATCGGTCGCGCGCGCTCGAGACTCGCAGCCACCGAGCAGTTGATGTTGCGCTTCGAGAACGCTTCGGTCGCCGCGACGAACACCGCCACTTCGTCGGCGCCGGCCCCGCGCGCGGCTTCGAATCCTTTCATGTTCGGCGTGAGCACCGGATAGCGGACGCCGGGCTTGCGCCGGATGCGCGCCATCACGTCCACCGCGTCGGCCATTTGCGGCACCCACTTCGGTGACACGAACGACGTCGCCTCGATCGCGGGAAGACCCGCGTCGGTCAGCATATCGATCAACGTCACCTTGACGTCGGTCGGAACCATCGCCTGTTCGTTCTGCAGGCCGTCGCGCGGCCCGACCTCGACCAGGCGCACGGCCGACGGAAAATTGCGTTCGGACGCGGTCATGATTCTTCCGCCATATCCACCAGATCGGCGCCCTCGCTCACCCGATCGCCGACCGCAAAATGGACCGCTGCGATGCGGCCCGCCGTGGGCGCGACGATCGTGTGCTCCATTTTCATCGCTTCCAGCACGACGAGTGCAGCACCCTTCTCGACCGGGTCACCGGCCGCGACCATCACCGCCACAACGGTGCCCGACATCGGCGCCGCCAGCTGTCCACCGTGCTCGGCGTCATCGTCGTCCGCATGCGCAAGCGAATCAACGAGCGTGAGACGCGCGCGTGCGCCCGGCGCGAAGACGTGCCGAACATCGCCATCGCGCACGACCGTCGCGGGATATCCGTCGTGATGCACGCTGCCACCGCCGATTGCGCGACTTTCGATCCACAGCCCGCCTGCGCGTGACTCCGCCCGCACTTCCGCGGCGAGCCCGTCGCCGGCGACGCTGATCCAGCCATCCGCCCGGGGTCTGACGGTAAGCACATGTCGATGCTCGCCGTCGTCGAATGCGAACGCGAGGTGGTGGGTCGTCGTGCCGTTCCACCACGCGTCGGTCAGATTCCACGGCGAATGACGATCGGCCGATCTCGCGGCCGACGCGCGCGCCGCCGCTTCGACAGTACGAAATTCGGCCACGGCGGCGGCGATCAGCGCGCGCCGGGAAACGTCGGCAACCGGCGCGAGCAACGCGTCGCGATGCGCGTCGATCAACCCCGTGTCGAATCGTCCCGACGCAAACGCCTCGTGCGCAACGACGCGTTCGAGAAACGCAATGTTCGTCGCGACCCCGGTCACTTCGCACGCGCCCAGCGCACGCAGCAACTCTTCGCGGGCGCGCGCCCGATCCTCGCCCCACGCGATCACCTTCGCGAGCAGGGGGTCGTAGTACGGACTGACTTCGTCGCCCTGGCGAAAGCCGGTGTCGACGCGCACGCGCGGCGTCGCTTCCGGCATCCGCCAATGCGTGATGCGTCCGGTCGACGGCAGGAAGCCGCGCGCGGGATCTTCGGCATAAATGCGCGCTTCGATGGCGTGCCCGTCGATCGACAGCATCGACTGCGTTCTCGGCAACGGCTCGCCGGCCGCGACCCGCAGTTGCCATTCGACGAGGTCGAGCCCGGTGATCATCTCGGTCACTGGATGCTCCACTTGCAGCCGCGTGTTCATCTCCATGAAATGGAACGCGCCGTTCGGCTCGGCGATGAACTCGACGGTCCCGGCGCCCACGTAGCCGATCGCGCTGGCGGCCGCGATCGCGGCATCGCCCATCACGTTTCGGTGCGCGGCGTCCATTCCCGGCGCAGGCGCTTCCTCGAGCACTTTCTGATGGCGCCGCTGAACCGAGCAATCGCGCTCGAAAAGGTGCACGACATGGCCGTGCGTGTCGGCAAAAACCTGGATTTCGATATGCCGCGATGCTTCGAGATAGCGCTCGAGCAGCACGCGATCGTCACCAAACGATGCTTTCGCTTCGCGCCGGGCCGAGGCAAGCGCCGCGCCGAAATCGTCGGCGGACGTCGCGACTTTCATTCCCTTGCCGCCACCGCCGGCCGTCGCCTTGATCAACACGGGAAAGCCGATGCGCGCAGCCTCGCGCGCGAGCAATCCCTGATCCTGATCATCGGCGTGATAACCGGGAACCACCGGCACGCCGGCCGCGCTCATGATCGACTTCGCGGCGGACTTCGAGCCCATCGCAGCGATTGCCGCCGGCGGCGGACCGATGAACACGACGCCCGCGTCGGCGCAGGCCTTCGCGAACGCCTCGTTTTCGGACAGGAAGCCGTAACCCGGATGAATCGCTTCGGCGCCCGCGCGCTTCGCGACCGCGATGATCGCGTCGCCGTCAAGGTAGCTTTCACGCGGCGGCGCCGGTCCAATCCGGTACGCCTCGTCGCAGGTCTCGACGTGCAGCGCGTTCGCATCCGCATCGCTGTAGACGGCGACGGTGCGCACGCCGAGCCGGCGTGCGGACCGCGCAATACGGCACGCGATCTCGCCGCGATTGGCGATGAGGATCCTGCCGAACATCAGCGCCGCGCGGTACCGGTCAAAACGACCCCCACGCTTGCGGCCGCATTGGCCAATACGCCCGCTGCGCTGCCCCCCGGGGGGCGCAGTTCGCGTCTTGGGACGGCCCGGCGACGCTCAAAACGACCCCCACGCTTCCGGCCGCATTGGCCAATACCGCCGCTGCGCTGCCCCCGGGGGGGCGCAGTTCGCGTCTTGGGAC
>JALYSS010000002.1 GCA_030854685.1 Pseudomonadota bacterium
TCGAGTCGTACACGAATGAAGGCGAGATCGACCTGGCGAAGTCCCGCGCGATCGCGACGATCGATGGCCAGGTGCAGTCGGCCGCGGCCTTCATCGCGCAGATGACCAAGCGTCGTGCGGAACTCGAAAGCGAGAAGGTCACTTTTGCGCCACGTCCGGTTCCCGGCGCAATCGAGCGCGAGATCGAGACCATCGATGCGGAGCTGGCACGTCAGAACGAGTTGATCGCCAGCAAGAAAAAGGAATCGGCGACGGTCGCGGCGCGCTACGAGGCGGATCGCCAGCGCTTCATCGAGCTGCGCAACGGCCAGCCTTCCGGCGCGGTCGTGACGTCGAGCGATGGGCGCTACTCGGCCACGCAGCCGGCGGGCATCAAGCTCACGAGCGCGCGCTGAGTTCTCTCTCGCGTAAGCCGGCCGCTGCGGCGACCGCCTCGCCTGCGATAATCGCGCTTTGAAACCCGCGCGTCGCGGCAACTCCGATGGCTCAATACGTTTACACGATGAATCGTGTGGGCAAGGTCGTGCCGCCCAAGCGCGTCATCCTGAAGGACATTTCGCTGTCGTTCTTCCCCGGCGCCAAGATCGGCGTGCTGGGTCTGAACGGCTCCGGCAAATCGAGCCTGCTGCGGATCATGGCAGGCGAAGACGGGGAATACGAAGGCGAGGCGGTGCCGATGCCCGGCATGCGCATCGGCTTTCTGCCGCAGGAACCGAAGCTCGATCCCGACGCGACCGTACGGAGCATCGTCGAAGAAGGCATGGGTGAAGTGCTGGCGGCGAAGTCGCGGCTCGACGAGGTCTACGCGGCGTATGCCGAGCCCGACGCCGATTTCGACGCGCTCGCGACGGAACAGGCCCGACTCGAAGCGATCATCGCAAGTGCCGGCGCCGATTCCTCGGTGCAGATGGAAATTGCGGCCGATGCGCTGCGGCTCGCGCCCTGGGACGCAAAGATCGGCCAGCTCTCCGGTGGCGAAAAGCGCCGCGTCGCTTTGTGCCGCCTGCTGCTGTCGAAGCCCGACATGCTGCTGCTCGACGAGCCGACCAACCATCTCGATGCCGAAAGCGTCGAGTGGCTCGAGCAGTTTCTTGCGAAGTTTCCGGGGACGGTGATCGCGGTGACGCACGATCGCTACTTCCTCGACAACGCCGCCGAGTGGATTCTCGAACTCGACCGCGGCTACGGCATCCCGTGGAAGGGCAACTACACGTCGTGGCTCACTCAGAAGGAAGAGCGGCTCTCGCGCGAAGCCAGGACCGAGGCGGCGCGCATCAAGGCGATGCAGAGGGAACTCGAGTGGGTGCGTACGAACCCCAAGGGCCGTCAGGCGAAGAGCAAGGCGCGTATTGCACGCTTCGAGGAGCTTTCGTCGTACGAGCATCAGAAGCGAAACGAAACGCAGGAGATCTTCATCCCGGTCGCCGAACGACTGGGCAATGAGGTGATCGATTTCAAGCATGTCAGCAAGGGCTACGGCGAGCGCATCCTCATCGACGATCTGTCGTTCAAGGTTCCGCCGGGCGCGATCGTCGGCGTGATCGGCCCGAACGGCGCCGGCAAGACGACGCTGTTTCGCCTGATCACCGGTCGCGAGACGCCGGATGCCGGTGAAGTGGTCATCGGGCACACGGCGCAACTCGCCGTCGTCGATCAGACGCGCGAATCGCTGCCGAACGACAAGACCGCGTGGGAAGCGATTTCCGGCGGTCTCGACATCCTGACCGTGGGCAGGTTCGAGATGCCCTCGCGCGCTTATCTCGGACGTTTCAATTTCAAGGGCGGCGACCAGCAGAAGAACGTCGGGCAATTATCCGGCGGCGAGCGCGGCCGGCTGCACCTCGCGGCGACGCTCCTGAAGGGCGGCAACGTATTGCTGCTGGACGAGCCGTCGAACGATCTCGATGTGGAGACGCTCCGGGCGCTTGAAGATGCGCTGGCGGAGTTTGCCGGCAGCGCGCTGATCATCTCGCACGATCGGTGGTTCCTGGACCGGATCGCGACGCACATTCTCGCCGCCGAAGACAATTCGAAATGGGTGTTCTTCGAGGGTAACTTCCACGAATACGAAGCGGATAAACGCAAGCGCCTCGGCGAAGAAGGCGCGCGGCCGCATCGTCCCCGGTTCAAGCCGCTGCATTCCTGATGCAATTCGCATCGAGTCGGCATAGCATCACGCGACGCGGCACCGGCGCGGGTTGTCAGAGCCGGTAAAGTGACGGCGAAGCTCAACGAGACGTCAAGGAGGTCGGCATGATCAAGTGGGCCATCATCTTCTTCGTGATATCGATCGTCGCCGGGTTCTTCGGCTTCACCGGCGTGGCGAGCGGTGCGAAGCGCATCGCGAAGCTGCTGTTCTTCATCGCCCTCGCGATCTTCCTGATCGTCTTGATCTTCGGCGTGCTGCTCGGCGTGCTCGTGTTCTAGCCGAGTTCGCGCTTCAGTATCGCGTTGACCTGAGCCGGGTTGGCATTGCCTTTCGACGCCTTCATCACCTGGCCCACGAGCGAGTTGAACGCCTTCTCCCTGCCGGCGCGAACCTCCGAGACGATTGTCGGATTGGCGGCGAGCACCTGCAGGACGAGCGCTTCGATCGCGCCCGCGTCCGAGATCTGGCGTAATCCGCGGCGCTCGATGATCGCATCGGCGGCGGCGTCACCCGTTGCTTCGCCTGCCCACATGCCGTCGAAAATGTTCCTCGCCATCTTGCTCGACAACGTCCCGTCGGCAAGCCGCCGCAGGAGCCCGCCAAGCTGCGCCGCAGTGACCGGCGCCGTCGCAATCGCAATGTCATCGCGATTTCGCGCCGCGGAGAATTCGCCAAGCACCCAGTTCGCGACGAGCTTGTGCGACGCGGGGTTCGTTGCCGGCAGCTCATGACAGACCGCTTGGTAGTAGTCGACGAGATCGCGCGACGCGGTCAGCTGCCCGGCGTCGTATTCGCTGATGCCGTGCTGCGCGACGAGTCGTTCGCACGTTTCCGCGGGCAGTTCGGGCATCCCTGCGCGCACGCGTTCGATCCACGCCGCGTCGATCGTCAGCGGCGGCAGGTCCGGGTCGGGAAAATACCGGTAATCCTGCGCGTCTTCCTTGCTGCGCATCGGACGCGTTTCGTTGCGATCCGGATCGTAGAGCCGCGTCTCCTGCGCCACTTTGCCGCCGTCTTCGATGAGCTCGATCTGCCGGCGCGCCTCGAAGTCGATCGCCTGCGAAAGGAACCGGAAGCTGTTGAGGTTCTTGATTTCGCAGCGCGTGCCGAGCGGTTCGCCGGGATGGCGCACCGAGACATTGGCGTCGCAACGGAAGTTGCCTTCCTGCATGTTGCCGTCGCAGATGCCGATCCACATGACGAGCGAATGCAGCTGCTTCGCGTACGCGACCGCTTCGGCGGAGCTGCGCATGTCGGGCTCCGACACGATCTCGAGCAGCGGCGTGCCGGCGCGGTTCAGGTCGATGCCGGAGACGTCGCCCAGCGACGCGGGCAATCCTTCGTGCAGCGACTTGCCCGCATCTTCCTCGAGATGCGCCCGCGTCAGGCGCACCGTCTGCGCGCCGCGCTCCGTCGCGACCGTCATCGCGCCACCCTGCACGACGGGAATCGCGTACTGCGAGATCTGGTAGCCCTTCGGCAGGTCGGGATAGAAGTAATTCTTGCGCGCGAAAACATTGCGCCGGTTGATCGCGCCGCCGACGGCGAGCCCGAAGCGGATCGCACGCTCCACTGCGCCGCGATTGAGCACCGGCAGCACGCCGGGCAGCGCGATGTCAACGGCGGACGCCTGCGTGTTCGGGGCCGCGCCGAACGCGGTCGACGCGCCGGAAAAGATCTTCGACGCCGTCGATAGCTGCGCGTGCGTCTCGAGGCCGATGACGATTTCCCAGTTCATTCGACGCTTTGCGATCGGTGTAGCAGGTGTAATGCGCGATCGGTGTGCATTACACCTCCGACACCGATTCGTCGAACCCGGGCGGAACGCGCGCGTGCCAATCGGTCGCCTGCTGGAACCGGTAGGCGACATTCAGGAGCCGCGCCTCGTCGAAATAGTTGCCCTGGAGGTGCAGGCCAATCGGCAGCGCATCGGACGTGAACCCGCACGGAATCGACATCGCCGGCATGCCGGTCAGGTTGGCCGCGATCGTGAAGATGTCGTTCAGGTACATCTGCACCGGATCGTCGGCCTTCGCGCCGATCGGAAACGCGGCCGTCGGCGCCGTCGGTCCGATGATGACGTCGCATTGCTCGAACGCGTGCGAGAAATCCTGCGTGATCAGGCGTCGCACCTGCTGCGCTTTCAGATAGTAAGCGTCGTAGTAGCCATGCGACAGCACGTACGTGCCGACGAGAATCCGGCGTTTCACTTCCGCGCCGAAGCCTTGGGCTCGACTGCGGCAGTACATGTCGGCGAGATCCCTGTAGTGCTCGGCGCGATGCCCGTAGCGCACGCCATCGAACCGCGACAGATTCGACGATGCCTCGGCCGGGGCGATCACGTAGTAGACGGGCACCGAATGCTTCACGCGCGGCAATTCGACAGCGACCGGCGTTGCGCCGAGCGCGCGCAACCGGATCAGCGCGGCATCGACGGCTGCCGCGACTTCCGCGTCGACGCCAGCGCCCGCGTATTCGCGCGGCAGGCCGATGCGCAAGCCGGCGAGCGGTTTCGCCGCGGCCGAAGCGTGCAGTTCGCGCGTGTAATCCTCGGGTGGCCGCTCGAGCGACGTCGAATCGCGCGCGTCATGGCCGGCCATCGCGTTCAAAAGCAGCGCGCAGCCCTCGGCATCGCTCGCGAAGGCGCCCGGCGTATCGAGGCTCGACGCAAATGCAACGAGGCCATACCGCGAGCAGATGCCGTAGGTCGGCTTGACGCCGCTGGTGCCGGACATTGCGGCCGGCTGGCGTATCGATCCGCCGGTATCGGTTCCGGTGCTGCCCGGCACGAGCTTTGCGGCGACGGCGGCCGCGGATCCACCCGAGCTTCCGCCCGGAACACGAGTAACGTTCCAGGGGTTGCGCGCGGGCCCGAAAAACGACGTTTCAGTCGACGAGCCCATCGCGAACTCGTCCATGTTCGTCTTGCCGACGAGTACGGTGCCCGCCTCCCGCAGCCGCGCCACGACGTGTGCGTCGTACGGCGCGACGAAATGCTCGAGCATCCGCGACGCGCATGTTGTCCGCATTCCCGCGGTCATCAGCACGTCCTTGTGCGCGATCGGGATGCCGGTGAGCGGCGCCGCGTCGCCGCGGGCCAATGCCACGTCCGCGGCGCGTGCCGAGGCGAGCGCGCCTTCGACGTCGATCGTGATGAACGCGTTCAGCGCCGCCTGCGACGCTGCGACGCGCGACAGCGTTGCCTGCACAAGCTCGACGCTGGAGACCTTCCGCGCGCGCAACGCTTCGGATAGTGCGCCGATCGTCTTCACGCTAATCGAGGACCTTCGGCACGAGATAAAATCCGTCCGCGACCGCGGGCGCCTGCTGCTGGTAGAGCGTGCGCCGATCCCCTTCCGTCACTACGTCATCGCGCAGCGGGAGCGACACGTCCTGCGCATGCGCCATCGGCTCGATGCCGGTCGTGTCGATCGCCTGCAGCTCGTCGATCAGCCGGAAAATCGCGTCGAGCTTCGCGCCAACGTCGTTCGCGTCGCCCGCATCGATGTCGATCCGGGCGAGGCGCGCGAGGCGCGCCACATCGTCAAGCGAGAAGCTCATCGGGG
>JALYSS010000004.1 GCA_030854685.1 Pseudomonadota bacterium
ACAAGTTTCAGATCCAGACGTTCGCGGGCGGCGAAATCGTCCCCGCGTTCGGCGTCGTGGATGCCGTGCAGAACGCGACGATCCAGTGCGCGCACACCGCGCCGTATTACTTCTTCGGCAAGGATCCCACGTTCGCATTCGGCTGCGCGATCCCGTTCGGCATGAACGCGCGGCAGCAGAACGCGTGGATGTACCACGGCGGCGGCATGGAATTGATGCGTGAGTTCTACAAGGACTACAACATCATCAATTTCCCCGCGGGCAACACGGGTGCGCAGATGGGCGGCTTCTTCCGCAAGGAGATCAAGACGCCGGCCGATTTCAAGGGCCTGAAGATGCGGATCGGCGGCACGGGCGGCTTGCCGCTGCAGAAGCTCGGCGTCATTCCGCAGCAGATTCCCGGCGGCGACATCTACCCGGCGCTCGAAAAGGGCACGATCGATGCGGCCGAATGGGTCGGTCCCTACGACGACGAGAAGCTCGGTCTCTACAAGGTCGCGAAGTACTACTATTACCCGGGCTGGTGGGAAGGCGGTCCGGAACTCGACCTGTACGTCAACGTCAAGGCCTGGGACGAACTGCCGAAGGATTACCAGTCGATACTCGAAGCGGCGTGCTATGAGGCGAACGTCGACATGCTCGCGAAGTACGACGCGCTCAATCCGGCCGCGCTGAAACGGCTGATCGGGGGCGGCGTGATATTGCAGCCGTTCAGCAACGAGATCATGGCGGCGTGCTACAAGGCGACCACCGAGGTCTACGACGAGATCGCTCGCAAGAACGCGAAATTCAACAAGATCTACGGACCATGGAAGACGTTCCGCAACGACCAGGTGTCGTGGTTCCAGGTCGCCGAGAACCGCTTCGACAACTTCATGATCGCGGCGCAACGACTGTCCGCGCGAGGCGGCAGCAAGTAGCGGCGCGTCCGACGGCCGTCAAGCAAAAGAGCCCCGTTTCGCCGGGGCTTTTGTCGGGCCCGACCACGAGTCACTGGGTGCCGCCAGGTGCCTTCGATCCGCCCTTCGACGCAGGCTCGCCGGAACCGCCGCCGAGCGCGCGCTCGAGCGCCTTTTCCGCGTCTTCCTGCTCCTGGGCGCCGGACGGCGGCTGCCCGCTGCCTTTCGTCCCGGGTGCCCCTGGCAGAAGCGGCGCCTCTTCCGGCACGATGATCTGGATCTTGTTGATGTCGTATGCCTTCTCACCCGACTTGTAGACCAGCACCATCTGCGGGAACGCGATCACGAGCCCGATCATGACCGCCTGGATGAGCACGAACGGGACGGCGCCCCAATAGATCTGTCCGGTCGTGATGCCCTTCGTCAGTTTCCTGGAAACGCGATCGAGGTAATCCCCGGCGGGCGCGACGCTGCGCAGGTAGAACAGCGCGAAGCCGAACGGAGGATGCATGAACGACGTCTGCATGTTGACGCCGAGCAGCACCCCCAGCCAGATGAGATCGATGCCGAGCTTGTCGGCCGCCGGACCGATCAGCGGAATGACGATGAACGACAGCTCGAAGAAGTCGAGGAAGAATGCCAGAAAGAAGATCAGCGCGTTGACGACGATCAGGAAGCCAAGCTGTCCGCCCGGCAGGCTCGTCAGCAGATGCTCGACCCAGACGTTTCCGCTCACGCCATAGAACGTGAGGCTGAACACGCGCGCGCCGACCAGGATGAAGACGACGAACGTCGACAGCTTCGCCGTCGTGTCCATCGCCTGCTTCAGCAGCTTCCAGCTCAGGCGGCGACGGGCGAGCGCCATGATCAGTGCGCCGGACGCGCCCATCGCGCCGCCCTCGGTCGGCGTTGCGACCCCGAGGAAGATCGTGCCGAGCACGAGGAAGATGAGCGCGAGCGGCGGAATCAGCACGAACACGACGCGCTCGGCGATCTTCGACAGCAGTCCGAACTTGAACACGCGATTCAGCACTGCGGCGGAGAACGCAACACCGGTGCCGACGCTCGTGGCGATCACCAGCGTCTCGTCGAGCGCCCGGTCGGTCATCCGCAGCTTGGCATACAGAATGGCCGCAATGACCGCTATCACGACGAGCACTACCAGCGAGGGCGTACCGCTGCCGCCATCGGGCTCGCGCAAGGTCCGCGCCTCGGCTGGAAGGGCGGGCGCCCAATTCGGCTTGAACAGCGTCGTACCGAGCACATAGAGCGCGTACAGGCCGGCAAGCGTGAGGCCGGGGATGAACGCTCCGGCGTACATGTCGCCCACCGAGCGCCCGAGTTGGTCCGCCATGATGATCAGTACGAGCGACGGCGGAATGATCTGAGCCAGCGTCCCCGATGCCGCGATGACGCCCGTCGCGAGCCGGCGATCGTAGCCGTAGCGCAGCATGATGGGCAGCGATATCAGGCCCATCGAAATGACGCTGGCCGCGACGACGCCCGTCGTGGCAGCAAGCAGCGCACCGACGAACACGACGGCGTAGGCGAGTCCGCCGCGCAGCGGGCCGAAGAGCTGCCCGATCGTGTCGAGAAGATCCTCCGCCATGCCGGAGCGCTCGAGTATCAGTCCCATGAACGTGAAGAACGGCACGGCGAGGAGCGTGTCGTTCGACATCACGCCGAAGACGCGCTCGGGCAGCGCCTGCAGCAGCGCGGTGCTGAACAAGCCGAGGTGGATGCCCAGCAGGCCGAAGGCGATGCCGACGGCGCCGAGTGAAAACGCAACCGGAAAACCGATCAGCAACGTGACGATCAGACCGCAGAACATGAGCGGCGCCATGTTGGCGATTACCCACGCGGTCAATTGAGGACCCCCACGCTTGCGGCTGGCGCCGCTACGCTGCCCCTCGAGGGGGAGTTATTCGCGGCTTGGGACGGCCCGGCGCCGCTCAGGACCCCCACGCTTGCGGCTGGCGCCGCTGCGCTGCCCCCCGAGGGGGCGCTATTCGCGCCTTGGGACGGCCCGGCGCCGCTCATGGCATCAACCTCACGCGTCGTTTCCCTTCTCGAGGATCGGCGCCTCGACGCCGCGCGCGCGCTCCATCTCCTCGGCGAGCTCCTCTTCGGCCGACTTGCCGTGATGCTTCTCGAGCGGATCGGGAATGTGCCCGGTCAGAAATCCGATTCGCTTGATCAGTTCCGAGAGGCCCTGGATGATCAGGAGCGCGAAGCCGACGGGCACCATCAGCCGCGCGGGCCAGATGATGAGTCCGCCCGCGTTCGTCGACACTTCGTGGCGCGCGAGCGAGTCGGTGAAAAGCGGCCACGACAGCCACATGATGATGAGCGACATCGGCATCAGGAACAGCACGATGCCGACGACGTCGATCCAGTTCTGCGCGCGAGGCGAAAGCCGCCCCTGGATGATGTCGATGCGCACGTGCTCGTTGCGAAGCAGCGTGTAGCCGGCGCCGAACAGGAAGATCACCGAGAACAGGTACCACTGGATCTCGAGGTACGCGTTCGAGCTGTAGTTGAATATCTTGCGGACCGTCGCATTGGCCGCGCTGATCAGCACGACGATCAGCACCAGCCAGTAGACGACGCGGCCGACGCGCTCGGTGAAGGCATCGATTGCACGCGAGAGCGCAAGCAGGGCGTTCACGATTGCTCCTCGTGGCGCGTGGCTCGCGCCCGTCGTTTCGCCTACCGGACGTCCGCGACCGCACGCGAAGACGCCGGGCCGGCGATGGACGGCGAATTATAGGCGAAGCCGGCAATGACACGCGTTCGCGGCGCCAGCCGTTCAACGACGCGATTCGACTCGCGACCACCGTCGCGTCGGGCGACGTCCGAGGCGGGGGGTGTCGAGGTGCGCGATGCTAGAATCCACGTTTTCCCGGCCGTACCTTCCATGTTCAGCCGTTCCCTCACGCTGGCGCAGTCGGACCCTGAACTCTGGCAGGCGATCAGCGCCGAGAACCGGCGGCAGGAAGAGCACATTGAGCTGATCGCGTCCGAAAACTATGCGAGCCCGGCCGTCATGGCGGCGCAGGGCACGCAGCTCACGAACAAGTACGCCGAAGGCTATCCCGGCAAGCGGTATTACGGCGGCTGCGAATTCGTCGACATCGTCGAGCAACTCGCCATCGACCGGGCGCGGAAGCTTTTTCACGCGGAGGCGGCAAACGTGCAGCCGCATTCGGGCGCGCAGGCGAACCAGGCGGTCTTTTTCGCCGCGCTGAACCCCGGCGACACGATCCTCGGCATGAGCCTTCCGCATGGCGGGCACCTGACGCACGGGTCGCCCGTCAACATGTCGGGCAAGTGGTTCAAGGTCGTCGCGTATGGTCTCGAGCCGGAAACCGAGCTCATCGATTACGCGGAGGCCGAGCGGCTCGCGCGCGCGCACAAGCCCAAGCTGATCATCGCGG
Organism: Pseudomonadota bacterium; assembly: GCA_030854685.1. Taxonomy (GTDB): domain Bacteria; phylum Pseudomonadota; class Gammaproteobacteria; order Burkholderiales; family Casimicrobiaceae; genus VBCG01. Next base: position 4,337 of record JALYSS010000004.1, read on the forward strand.
GCGCATCCGCGTATTCCCGTGTCATCGATTGGAGGCGATTTCGCGCGATCGCCGACGAGGTCGGCGCGCTGTTCATGGTCGACATGGCGCACTACGCGGGCCTGATCGCGGCCGGCGTCTATCCAAGTCCGGTCGGCATTGCCGATTTCACCACCAGCACGACGCACAAGACGTTGCGCGGTCCCCGCGGCGGCTTCATTCTCATGAAGGAGCAGCGCGCGAAGGCCATCAACTCCGCGGTGTTTCCCGGGCTCCAGGGCGGACCGCTGATGCACGTGATCGCGGCAAAGGCGGCTGCGTTCGCCGAGGCGATGACGCGCGAGTTCAAGGTCTACCAGGAGCGCGTGCTCGAAAATGCGCGCGTGCTTGCGAAAGTGCTGCAGGAGCGGGGACTGCGCATCGTGTCGGGAGGAACGGACTCGCACATGTTCCTCGTCGACCTTCGTTCGAAGCGCGTGACGGGCAAGGAGGCGGAGGCGGCGCTGTCGCGGGCGCACATCACCGTCAACAAGAACGCGATCCCGAACGATCCGGAGAAGCCGTTCGTCACGTCCGGCATCCGCATCGGCAGCCCGGCGGTGACGACGCGCGGGTTCGGCGAAATCGAATGCGAGGAGCTCGGCCATCTGATCGCCGACGTGCTCGATGCGCCCGCGGACGAGGCGATGCTCACCCGCACGCGCAACAGCGTCGCGGCGCTCACGCGCAAGTTTCCGGTCTACCGGGCATGAAATGTCCTTTCTGCGGTAGCGCCGACACCCAAGTCATCGATTCACGCGTATCCGAGGCCGGCGATTCGATCCGGCGCCGCCGCCGGTGTGTCGCGTGCCAGAAGCGCTTCACGACGTACGAGACGGTCGAGTTGCGCCTGCCGCAGGTGGTGAAGACGAACGGCAACCGTGCCGACTTCGACACGACTCGCCTTCGCGTCGGTTTCGCGCGCGCGTTGCACAAGCGGCCGGTTCCCACCGAATTCGTCGATGCGTCGATCGACCGCATCGTCCAGCGCGTGCTGTCGCTCGGCGAGCGCGAAATCGCTTCGCGCCAGTTGGGCGAAATGGTGATGGAAGAGCTCTACAAGCTCGACAAGGTCGCCTACATCCGATTCGCCTCCGTGTACCGGTCGTTCCAGGATGTTTCCGATTTTCGCGACGCATTGAAGGAAGTCGAGGCCGTGCGCACGCCGCGCAAGGGTGCGCGCCGGCCGGCGTGAGCGCAAAGGGCCGCCCCGAGCGCGAACACCGGAGTGCGAAGCACGGAGGTATTCCAATCAATCCGAAGGGCCGCCCCGAGCGCGAACACCGGATTGCGAAGCACGAAGGTTGCCCAATGACGGAAGTGGCGTTTACCGAGGACGACCGGCGCCACATGGCGCTCGCGCTCGCGCTCGCCGAGCGCGGCCTCTACACGACGACACCCAACC
>JALYSS010000007.1 GCA_030854685.1 Pseudomonadota bacterium
TCGTCGTATTCAGCGCGCAACTCGTCATCTGCCTCGCGGTGCTGGCGCTCGTCGGCGACACCGCGCGACTGCACTTGAGCATATTCGAAACGACGCTCGTCCTCGGCGCGTTGCTGGTGCTCTACGGTGTCGCGCGGGCGTCGCTGGACGGGGGTGAGTTTCTGCGCGGCCATCACCGCGCGCTGGCCGAGCGCGTCAGCGCACGTGCGGCGTGATGATTTTCTTCCAGAGCGCGTAACCCTGCGCGTTGAGATGCAGCGCGTCTTCGCGGAAGAACTCCGGCCGCGGCTTGCCGGATGCATCGAGCATCGGCGTGAAGACGTCGATGTAGTCGACTTCGCGCTCGCGCGCCGCGTAATCCTGGATCAACGCGTTCGTTTCGCGGACCTGCGATAGCAAGCGAATCCGCGACGGGCTGGGCTTGATCGAAATGTAGACGATCCGCGTGTCGGGCAGGTCGCGGTGCACGCCGTCGACGAACGCGGTGAAGCGACGCAGCACCTCGCGGGGCGCGGTCCCCACCGCGAGATCGTTGTCGCCCGCATAAACGAGCACGGTGTGCGGTCGATAGCGCAGTACGAGCCGGCTCAGGTTCTTCACGCAATCGGAAAGCTGCGAGCCGCCAAATCCACGTTTAATCACGACCGGCAGGTTCTCGAACTGATCCTCGAGATGGCTCCAGAGCCGGATCGACGAGCTGCCGACGAACAGCACGCCACCCGCCGCGTGGGGATGCACGACGTCGTCAGCAGCAAACGCTGCGAAAGCGGCGTCCCATCGCCCCGGAGGCGCCGTTGCCGGCGCCGGCGGCTCGTTCGCCGCGATGGCGTTGAACGCGGTGCCGACGAGCGTGAAAACGAGCAGCAGGTAGCGCAAGCGCATATCGATCATCGGAGCAGCGTGAACGCGCTTTGGTCAACGGGCGTTCGCGTGGGTTCTGCGGCGCTCGCACAAGCGGAGGCACATCGCGTGCCAAGCCCGACATTATACGGGACGAGCGGCGGCTAGCGTACGGGTGGACGCGGCGTCCCGGCGGGGAACGCGGCACGGCGGCGCTCGAGACTTTCCGCCAGCCAGTAGCGTTTGCTGTCGTAGTATCCCGGCACCGCGGGGGTATCCGGCGGCAGTACGACCCACGGCTGCTTCGACGCGGTGAAGATGTGAATATCGGGCGGCAGGCGATCGGGATCGTCGAGCGTGCCGACGCGCACGAATTTCAACGCGTCGCCGGCGCCCGCGTAGTGGCTCCACAGCGCGACGTGACAGTCGGGACAGCGCACGATTTTCTGGCCGCGCCCGCTGTTCGATGGCGTGTCGACGGTGACCGGGGCGCCGCGCTGCACTTGCACCCGATCGGATTCGATCAGCGCATTTAGCGCAAATGCCGTCCCCGTTTCGCGCTGGCACCAGCGGCAATGGCAGCAATGGACGAAGAGCGGCTTCGTCGTTATCCGATAGCGGACGTTGCGGCAGGTGCAGCCGCCGTCGAGCGGATAAGTGTCGTCGATCGTCGTCGATTCCCGGATTGCGGGGTCATCCGCTTCGTGCGGCGGCCCCTTCAGTTCGACGGTATTGCCTTCCGGATCGGTAATGTAGATCGACGGCCCTTCGCCTTCGGCGCCGAAGCGCGACGCCGTTTCGCCTACGACGATTCCGGCCGCTTCCAGTTGACGCCGAATCGCGGATTCGTCGAACGGATCGATGCGCAAGCAGAAGTGGTCGACATTTCGTCCCTCCGGACCCGGCGCGGCGCCGCCGACGCGCCCAAGCTTTCCGGCGACGGGGACGAGGTCGATCATCGCGCGGCCCGCGCGCAGCTGGACGAGGCCGAGGTCGTCGCGACGCCGCTCGATCGAGCAGCCGAGGACGTCGCAATAGAACCGGATCATTGCGTCCGCGTCCGCGACGCGCAGTACGAGATGGTCGATGTCGCGGATGCGGATCATGAGGCGTTCGATCGTGGACGGCCGCTCAACCGCCGTCGTACGTCGATACTTCGATCAGGTTCGCGTCGGGATCGCGGAAATAAACGGATCGAATGGGACCCGTCGCGCCGGTTTTCACGATCGGTCCTTCGATGATCGAAACGCCGCAGGTGCCGAGGTGCGTGACCACAGCGTCGAGCGTGCCGGTCGTGATCAGGCAGAGGTCGATCGATCCGGGTGTCGGATGCGCGGCTTTCGGCTCGAACTCGCGCCCGGCGACGTGCAGGTTGATCTTCTGCGCGCCGAAGGCCAGCGCTTTGCGGCCGGCGCCGAACGTCACGACGTGCATGCCGAGCGCGCGCGTGTAGAAGTCGCAGGTGGCGACGATGTCGCGGACGGTCATCACGACATGGTCGATGCGGTCGATGTTCATATCGATTCAGGCGCCCTGGATGACTGCTGCGAATCGTCGCCGGACGCGGATCGCCAAGACCGGCCGGACAGCGCACGCGTCGCGGCGGCCTGCGCGTGGATCAGTGTCGTGTCGTACACCGGCACGGCAGCATCGTCTGCGCCGACCAGCATCGCGATCTCGGTGCAGCCCAGCACGATGCCCCGCGCGGCGCGCGCGATCGCCGGTGCGACCTTGTGCATCGTGTTCGTGCACAAAACCAGGAAGTCGGTGCCGCCGGCTTCGACGGCTCGCGCAGCATCGGCAAGATGCTCGCCGGCCTGCGTCCAGTTTCCAGCGTCCTGCAGCCGCTCGACGTCGTGAAAGTCGACGCTATGAAGAATGATCCTGGCCGAGTGGAGGCCGCCGAGCTCCCGGCGGACAGCTTCGTTGATGATCCGGTAATACGGAACCGTCGATTCCCAGCTCATGCCGCCGAGCAGTCCGATCGTTTGCATTCGTCATCCCGCGTGCAGGTTGCGCCGATTGTCGCACGACGTCACGCCTGCCCAACGGGCGACGGCTGAACGCCTGCGCGCTACGGTCATCGTTCGCCCCCGCATTTCGTCCAGCATCCGCAATGCTGTTTCGACTCGGCCCGGCACGGCGCGCAAGCCTGCGTTGCGGCCGGCAGCGCCGACGTTCTTCGCAAGCCGAAGCCGCGCTACCTGCGGGTAATGCTCGGTGATCGCGCCGCGGTTCCGTCGGTCGAACCGTTGTCGACCGGAGCAACCGATACGTATCGGAGATTACGCCGACGCTGTGCTCGCCTGCGTTCATCGCGTCGCACGGGGCGGTCGCGAACCGATGACATCGGCTTTCACGAGCCGATGCTGCCGGCAGAGCAGCCAGGCATAGATCGCGGCGTTCACGACGATGACGAGGCCGGCGACGACATGTTGAGCGCTTCGCGTAAGACCGTCAGGGTAGATGATCCGCAGCAGGTAGTGTTCGACGAAGTCTCCGCCGTAGCTCGGTAGACCTGCAGCGCTGCGCAACCGGTTCTCGATCGGCGTCAGCGGGCAGATTCGACCCGTCGCCTCGACGAACGCGCCCCAGACGACGGCGGGCAGGTGAGCCACGATGATCCAGCGCCAGCGGATGACGAGCAATGCGCCCAACATCACGAAGACGATGAAGCCCAGGTGAAGCAGCAGCATGGTGTCGGCCGCCAATCGTGAAACCATGTTGCGTGTTCGGAGTGCGCGTTACGGTCGCGGCGGTTGCCACGCCGGTCGCTGGAAATGCGCGTTCGGATCCGGCGAAAAGCCGGCCTCGATGAACACTTGGACATGCGCCTTGCAGCGGACCGCGCGGATCGCCTCGCGCTCGAAATAGCGCACTTCAAGCGTTTCCGCGCCATCCGGCCGCAGGGCGCCGCCGACCGGTCTGCCGGCGAAGGCCGTCGACACCCACGACAGCCTGTCGCCGTTCGAATAGGTGCTGGTGCAAAGCTCGCCGCCGAACACGCCGATCAGTCGCGTGAGCTCGACGTGCAGGCCGGTTTCTTCCCACATCTCGCGGACGGCCGCATCCGCCGGCGTTTCGTACGGTTCGATCATGCCGCCGGGCGTCGTCCAGTCGTTGCCTTCCGCATGCCGGACCAAGAGGACTCGTCCGTCGTCGTCAAACGTGAGGACGCTCACGGTCGGCACCTCGAGGACCGTCGTGCCGATCATCGATCGCAGGTGGCGCGTGTAGTCGGACATCGGCATCGCTATTCCTGTCGCTTGCGCACCGTCGGGTCGCGCATGGCGGGAACATCGTACGTCATGGGACGCAGCGTTTCGCGTGCGGCATCGAGCGCGGCTTCGCTCGCCAAGCCGCGCATGCGTTCGAACAAGCGCAGCAGCTCCTCGCGGTGTTTGCTGCTGAATCGTGCGTTGCCAAGTGCGAGATCGAGTTCGTTCGCCACCGTCATTTCACAGACGTCACGCAGTTGCAACTCCGTTATCGGATATTCGGAATCCGTGAACCGATCGGCGAAGGTCAACTGGTCGGGCGTGCCGATCTTCGGATGGAACGTCTCGCCCGCGCAGGCTCCGTAGAGATAGGCGAGACCTTCGGCCTCCGCACCGATCACATCGGCGATAGCCTCGCGCATGCCGAGGTTGGCGAGAAAACCGGCAATGCGATCGGTACCGTAGACTGCGTGATAGAGGCCCGCGAGGCACAGCGCATCCCGGTTGCCCCAGCGCCTCAGGAGCGCCTCGGTGCCCCGAAGGTGGAGCACGAGCGAGCCGTTGACGTGGACAAAGTCGCCGGCACCGAGCGCCTGCAACTGTTGCAACGCATGCTCTGGAACGCTCATTGCCGATTTCGCTCCGATCGCCTCGCGCTCGGCGCTACTGCGGGCGGTGATGGTGCTCGGCGGCATTATTGGCGTATCCGCGACGCTGCCGATAGTGCATCGACTGTGCGTCGCTCGGGATCGCGGCTTGTTCGAGTTGCGCATCGAGATGCACGTTCCGAATCTCACCCTGTAACGCGCCAATCGCGCTCGATGTCGTCGCCAGCGATGCGCGATCGATCGACTTCGAAGCGAACAACCGATCGAGATTTCGTTCCTGGTCCCCCGGGTGCGCTCCGAGGGCACGGGCCCCGATCAACGGAGGAGACGCTGCAATCGGCAGAACGAGCGCCCCGTGCATGACTGCGCCGCTTCGGGTCGCGCTTCGGGAACTACCGCCTGAAGTCGACGTGTACCGCATTGGCGCGCCGGATATCGGCCTCGACCTGGTCACGGCTCCGTTCATAGACGATTTCGCGACCCATCGCGCTGCCGGCGTAAGCCATGCCATTGCGCGTCGGTGAGAGCTGGCAGCGCACGCTATGGATGCCCTGTCCAAGAACGACTTCTATCATCCCTGCCCGCTTGTTGAGAACGACAACCTCCAGATTTTGTCCGGTCGCGGTTACGCGGACCGTAATCTTTTCGTCATTCATGAGATGTTCGATTCCTCCTGTCGGTTCGAAATGTCGCACGGCGCGCAGGCGAAGCCAACGTTCTCCCGATCACCGGTCGGGACCAGCAACACCCTTGATCGAGTGGTCGAATCTGGTGCGCGCGTCGCGGTGCGAGGTACGCGCCATTTATTCCTGCGCGGCGCGAGGTCGGGGGATACGCCGGAATGTCGCCTCGAATATCTCACGCTCGCTGGCGTTCGAAAGTGCTTCGCCGATGTTCTTCGCGATTGCATAGTGACGCAAATGAACGTCGGCGTTCCCGGCGGACGACGCTGCATTGGCGAGAACTGCATGAACAAATGCGCGCTCCCATTCCGCGCAATCATGCGATGTGAAATACGCGAATGAGGCGCCGGCGTATTGCATTGCAACGTCGCCGTGCCCGAGCAGCGCGTGTACGTGGCCCAATAGCATCTGGGCACGTGCAGCGTTCAGCTCGGTGCCCACCTTGCTCCAGTGGAGCGCCGCACCGTGCGCGGCATTTAGCATCTCCTCATCGGCGGAAGGTGACCGAGTCGCCGCCTCCGACAGCGTCCAGGCGAGGTTGTTGCAATCAGCGGCAAATCGCCGATGCCATTTGCGGATTTCTTCCTCGTCCGGTTGATCTGCCATGTGTCCTCCCAGCGGTGAGCGGCTAACGTGCCAGGAAAGCGGCCTATCGTGACGGCGCCCGGCAAATGTAAGCTACGAGCCCGCGCTTCGCGTTGACGTCGCTTCCGGGAAAAAGAACCAGACGTTTTGTATGAGGTCCGAACATACCTCGTAAATGGCCACGGCTTCGATCGGTTCCGGGCGAATGCCCAGCACGCGTTCGTGATCGATGACCTTGTTGCCGAGAACGATACGTGCAAGGATTTCCGCGTGAAGCCCGGGAGCGCTGAATCGGTCACGGTATACCTCGGCAAGCTGCACCTTTCCTGATATGGACGGCTCCGCGGATGGCATTCGGAAGATCCTGATCGCATCCGCGTATGTCGCGGCAAATCGCTCGAGGTCACGAGCATTGTACGCATCGACCTGGTGCTGAACGACGTCGGTAACACTCATCTGCGGCTTCTCCATAGCGTCCTATGCCGGAC
>JALYSS010000020.1 GCA_030854685.1 Pseudomonadota bacterium
TCGGCCGGACGCGTCCGGTCGTGTCGCGACAAAACACTTTTCAGCACACCGGAGGAGCAATGGCAGCCTATCTCGTCGCAGACATCGAAGTGACCGACCCTGTGGGCTACGATGGGTACAGGAAGGCGGTCGGAGAATCCGTCGCGGCGTTCGGTGGTCGGTACCTGACCCGCGGAGGAGCGACCGAGGTGGTCGAGGGAAGCTGGAGCCCGAAGCGGCTTGTCATCATCGAGTTCCCGACGCTGGAACGATTGAAGGCGTGGTACGCGTGTCCCGGCTATGCGCCGGTCCTCGCGTTGCGAAAGCGTTGCGCGATCTCGAACCTCGTGATGACCGATGGAATCTGAGTCGAGCGGTGAGACAGGCGCCGGCGGTCGGTAAACGCGGCCCAGCCGTCAGGGTGCGGTATTTTCCGTCCGTGGATCTCTCATTTATCGAGGCCTCGCGGCCGTGCCCCGCCTTGGCGCGAGAAATAGGCCAGGAAACCGGACAGCTCGGGACCGACGCGCTGCAGTTCCAGGCGGTTGGCCGCGGCGAGCTTCTGAAATATACGGGACCCCTTCGCGGTCAGTCTCACGTTGACCTTGCGCCGGTCGTCCACGGCGGCCTGGCGCGCGACCAGGCCTTCCCCCTCGAGGCGGTCGACGAGCCCGACCGCGCTGTTATGCTTGATCAGGAGCTGGTGCGCGAGTTCGTTGATCGTGACGACCTCGCGGCCGGGGTAACCCTTGACCGCCAGCAGCGCCTGGTATTGCTGCGGCGCAAGGCCCATCTCGCCGGCCGCGGCCTTGCTGAACGAAAGGAAGCGTCGCAGCGTATAGCGGAACGCGGCTAATCTCTCGTATTCCGACTTTCCAAGGCGGAGCTTCGGATCAGCCATCAGGGATTTATTATGTCGACCGGACGACATTCGTGCGTTTCCGATTGACGGCACGCGATCCAGCGCGCGGCCGGTTGACAATATATCGTACTCCGATACACTCGCCAAAAAATATACCAATGCGACAGACTACGGCGAGGTCGATCGCGTCAGGAAAACCAGCGTGTCGTTGGGCTCCTCCCGCGGGCTCCTCCCGCGCCAACCAGGGCCGTTGCCTTCGCGCGCGGGTTTTGCCGCCATCACATCGCGTGCGGATCGCCTTGCACGCAAGTCGGGAAACAGCGTCATTCGTGCCGGCGACCGCCGGCGATTCGTCAGCGTCAATCGATGTCCAGGAGGATCGCAATGAAAGACGAGAACTACGACTGTGACGGTGTCGCCCGTCGCGCATTCCTGAAAACGAGCCTTGGCGTCGCGGGCGGGCTCGCGCTGCCGGCAGGATTCTCGCGGGCGTTCGCGGCCGACCAGCCGCCGATCGGAACGTGGCCCGCGGGATCGCAGGGCGACTCGGTCTTCATCGGCATCACGGTGCCGCGCACCGGCACGTACGCCGTGCAGGGTGAGGACGAACTCAAGGGCTACGAGCTCGCGGTCGAGCACATCAACGCGGGCAATCCGCTGATCAAGAAGATCTCGCCCAAGACGACCAAGGGCGTGCTCGGCAAGCAGGTGAAGTACGGCGTCACCGACTCGGCCGCGAAGCCGAACGACGCCGTGCAGGCGCAGCAGCGGTACATCACCGAGAACAAGGCGGTGCTGATGACGGGCTCGACGTCGAGCGCGGTCGCGGTGGCGCTCAACAAGCTCGCGCAGCGCGAAAAAGTGCTCTACGTCGCAGGGATTTCCGGGTCGAACGACACGACCGGCAAGGACTGTGTGCGGTACGGTTTCCGCCAATGCTTCTACGGCGAGACGGCCGCCAACGCAATCGGCCCGGTGCTCGTGAAGGCCTTCGGCAAGAACCGCAAGGCCGCGTACATGACCCCGGACTATACGTACGGCCACACGACCACGAAGTCGATGAACGACTACCTGACCAAGAACGGCGGCTGGACGATGGTGACGAACCAGGTGTCGCCGCTCGGCGCGCCCGACTACAGCTCGTACCTGACGAACATCGCGAACTCGGGCGCCGACTTCCTGATCAACGTCAACTGGGGCCACGACGCCGTGTTGTCGACGCAGCAGGCGAAGCAGTTCGGCATCCTGCCCAAGATGAAGCTCGTGATCCCGTACCAGATTCCGTTCCTTGCCCCCGAAGTCGGCGCCGACATCACCGAAGGCGTCTATGCAGCGACCGATTTCTGGTGGACGCTCGAGGACAAGTTCCCGCTCGCCAAGATGTTCGTCGACGAGTTCCGAAAGAAATACAACTACAGCCCCGAGTGGGGCGCCGAGAATGCGTACATGGAGTTTGCGCTCTGGGCGGACGCCGTCGAGCATGCGGGTACCTTTTATCCGCCGGACGTCATCAAGTCGTACGAATCCCCGCGCAAAATCAATTCGGTCGTTGGCGAAGTCGAATGGCGCGCGGCCGACCACCAGCTCATCCGGCCGGTGATCATCGTGCGTGGCAAGAAGCCGGGCGACATGAAGAACAAGGAAGACTTCTGGGAGGTGACCGAGATCGTGCCCGGCGCGGGCATCATGCAGAAGCCCGACGCATTCGGCTGCAATCTCGGTGCGTATACCTGATTTGTCACGCGCACCTGTCCCTACCACGGGCGGCGAGTGCCGCCCGTGGTACGGTAAGCCGGCTGAACATCGCGTTCGAGCCCACGTAACGGCGTGAGTTCTTCCGGGGTCCACCCGCACAAGCACGTCATGATCAGCTGGTCAAATTTCGTCTCGCAACTCTTCAACGGCCTGGCGCTGGGCGCGCTCCTTGCGCTCATCAGTTCCGGCCTGACGATCATCTATGGCACGCTCGGCGTCCTGAACCTTGCGCACGGCGCGATGTTCATGCTCGGCGGCTATGCGGGTTATGTCGCGTACCAGGCCAGCGGCTCCTTCATCGTCGCGGTGCTCGCTGGCACGGTGTTCATGCTGGTCGTCGGCGTGCTGATGGAACGGATCGTCATCCGCCATTTCTACAACCGCCCGCTCGAGGACCAGCTCCTGGTGACGTTCGGCCTTGCCATCGTCTTCGTCGAGGCCGTTCGCTTCATCTTCTCGAGCCTTTCGAAGACCGTGCCGCCGCCACCGTTGTTTACGGGCATCACCTCGCTCGGGTTCATGGTCTATCCGACCTATCGCCTCGCGGTCGTGGGCATTGTTGCGGTGACGCTCCTCGCACTGTTCCTCGTGCTTTACCGCACGCGGCTCGGCATGATCGTGCGCGCGGGGATCGAGGATTCGGTGATGGTCGATTCGCTCGGCATCAATGTCGACCGCGTATTCATGGTCGTGTTCGGCATCGGCGCAATGGCGGCAGGTTTCGCAGGCATCGTCAATGCGCCGGTGGTCTCGCTCACGCCCGACGTCGGCGAGGCGATCCTGGTGCAGACGTTCGTCGTCGTCGTCATCGGCGGCGTCGGATCGTTCACCGGCGCCGTGCTGGGCGGCTTGATTGCGGGCGAGATCATCAGCATCACGTCGATGATCAACCCCGGCTACGCCTATGTCATGCTGTTCGCGGCGATGACGCTCGTCCTGCTTGTGCGGCCGCAGGGCCTGCTCGGCACCCGGGGGCGCGAATGAGTGCCGCCGGCGAGCAGCGCGCACTGCAGGCGCCGCAGGCGGTGACCACGCGCTGGCGTCATCCGTACCTGGTGGAAATCCTGACCGCCATCGGCCTCGTCGCCGTGCCGTTCGTGCTGCCGTATCTCGGCTCCGCGCCCAACACGGTCAACCGCATCCTGGTGTGGGGCCTGTTCGGCATCGGCTTCGACATCCTGTTCGGATACACCGGCCTGCTTTCGTTCGGGCAATCGGCGCTGTATGGCACCGGTGGTTTTGTCGCCGCGTATCTGCTGACGCGCGCCGGCTTCCCGTACGTGCTGCTGGCGCTGATCATCGGCATGATCGCGGCCGCGGCCGTCGGCTACCTCGTCGGGCTGATCGCGCTGCGCCGCACCGGCATCTACTTCGCCATGATCACGATCGCAATCGCCGAGGTCTTCTATTTCGTCGAGTTCAATCCGCTGTCGGCGTGGACCGGCGGCGAGAACGGATTGCCCGGCGTTCCAACTCCGACGCTCTATCTCGGTTTCACCACCGTTCATTTCACCAGTGGCTGGTCGCTCTATCCATTCCTCGCCTTTTGCTACTTCATCGGCATCGTGCTGGCACTGCGTATCGTGCGCTCGCCGGTCGGCGCGATCTTCAGCGCGATCCGCGAGAACCCGCTACGGGCTGCGGCCCTCGGGCATAACATCCACGCTTACAAGCTGACCGCCTTCGTCATCGCTGCAGCCTATGCGGGTCTTGCCGGCGGCTTGTTGGGCGTGCTGCAGGCGTTCATGCCGCCCGAGGCGTTCACGTTCGACACGTCGGGCCAGCTCGTCATCCAGACCGCGATCGGCGGCCGCGCGACGCTGTTCGGTCCGCTGCTCGGCGCGGCCGTCTGGCTGTTCCTGCAGGACTTCCTGCAAGCGACGCTCGGATTGGGCGCTGCCTGGAAGCTGGTGCTCGGTCTCGTGTTCGTGCTGCTGGTCGTCTTCCTGCGACATGGCATCATCGGCGGCGTCAAGGATCTTTATCATTTCCTGCGCCGAAGGACGAGGGCGCCGGCGGAGCCGACGGAAGTGCGGTCCGGGCCCGTGCTCGTCGATGCCGCGAAGGCAGCGCGAGCGCAAAGTGCGAGGGAACCGGCCCGGGAAGGTGCGGCGCGCGCTGCGCGGGCGCAGCAGCAATCACGCGGTGGCCATGCGGGGCCTATCCTGCAGGCCACCGGACTCACGAAGCATTACGGCGGCGTGATTGCCAACGCCGACATCGATTTCACGATAAACCGGGGCGAGCTGCGCGGCATCATCGGCCCGAACGGGGCGGGGAAGAGCACCTTCTTCAAGATGCTGACCTGCGAGGTGCCGCCCACGTCCGGCAAGATCCTGTTCGACGGGCGCGACATCACGGGGATGAACGTCACCGACGTGTGCCAGCTCGGCCTCACCAAGAGCTACCAGGTCAACCAGCTCTTCAATCACCTGACCGCGCGCGAGAACGTGACGATCGCGGCACTCGCCGAACTGCGTGGCAAATTGAAGCTCGACATGCTGCGCAGCCTGTCGAAGATCCCCGGATTGCACGAGCAGGTCGAGCGTACCCTCGAGCTCGTGAATCTCGCCGATCGGCGCGACACGCCGGTGTCGCAGCTCGCGTACGGCGAGAAGCGGCGTCTCGAAGTGGGCTTGGCCCTCGCGTCTTCACCGACACTGCTGCTGCTCGACGAACCGCTCGCCGGCATGAGCGCGGCGGAACGGATCGAAACGGTGAAGCTTTTGAAATCGATCGGCCAGGGCCGCACGATGATCATCATCGACCACGACATGGATTCGCTGTTCGAGCTGGCGGAGCGAATTACCGTGCTGCAGGAAGGCCGCGTGCTGGTCGAAGGCACGCCGGACGAGATCAAGGGCAACGCGAAAGTGCAGGAAGCGTATCTGGGTGGCGTGCATGGAGTCCTCGAACATGAGCCTGCTTGAAGTCAGCGGACTCAACAGCTACTACGGCGATTCGCACATTCTCTTCGACGTCTCGCTGCGCGTTGAACGCAACGAGGTGGTGGCGCTGCTCGGCCGCAACGGCGCCGGCAAGAGCACGACCTTGAAGAGCCTGATGGGCGTGGTGACCCCGCGCGCCGGCTCGGTAATGTTCGACGGTGTCGAGATCGCCGGCAAAAAGAGCCACGCCATCGCAAAAACGGGCATGCAGCTCGTGCACGAAGACCGCCGCATCTTCGGCAGCCTCGATGTCGAGGAAAACCTGATCCTTGCGGGGTTGACGGCACCGAAAAGATGGCCGCTCGAGCGTATCTACGAAATGTTCCCACGGCTCGAGCAGCGACGCAGCAACCGCGGCACCGACCTGTCGGGCGGCGAGCAGCAGATGCTGGCGATCGCCCGCGCGCTGATCCGCGATCCGAAAATCATCCTGCTGGACGAGCCGTTCGAGGGGCTGGCGCCCGTGATCGTGCGCGACCTCGTGAAGGTCTGTCGCGGCCTCGCCGAGCAGGGGCGCACGATCGTCGTCGTCGAACAGAACATCGTCGCCGCGCTGTCGTTCTCGCACCGCTGCTATGTCCTCAACAACGGCCACATCGTGTACGAAGGCACGCCGGTGGAACTGCATCAGGCGCAGGACGTCGTTCAGCGCTACCTGGGCGTCGGCGTACACGTCTGACGACCGGAACTCGCTGCCCGCCGCGTCTCGCGCACGGGCGCGCTCGCGCCGGTGCTGGCTCGCGGTCGCGCTGCTGCTCATCTTCGGCACCGCCGGCGTCGGCGCGCGAGCGTCCGAAGATGCGGCCACCGGCAACCGCTGGATACACGCCTACGCGACGTACGGCGAGCCAAAGTATCCGCCCGGCTTCGCGCATTTCGATTACGTGAATCCCGATGCGCCGAAGGGCGGCACGCTGTATCTGCGCAATCCCGATCGGCGCACGAGCTTCGACAAGTTCAATCCGTTCACCATCAAGGGCAACTCGCCCGCGGGCGTGATGATCTTCATGTTCGAGACGCTCGCCGTCATGGCCGGCGACGAGCTGTCGACGATGTACGGACTGCTGGCCGAGGAGATGCAGGTCGCGTCCGACAAATCGTCGATCACGTTCCGTCTGAATCCGAACGCGCGGTTCTACAACGGCGATCCCGTCACCGCGGCCGACGTCAAGCATTCGTTCGACATGCTGACGAGCGCGCAGGCGGACCCGACGATCCGCACCCGGCTCGCAGGCACCGCGCGCGCGATCGTGCTCGATCCGCGCACGATCCGCTTCGAGCTGAAGGAGCATTCGGCCGACGCGATCATCAACCTCGGCACGCGCCTGGTCGTGTTTTCGCACAAGTGGGGTCAGGACGCGGCCGGAAAGGCGAAGCCGTTCGACCAGATCATCAACGAGTACCCGATCACGAGCGGCCCGTACACGATCGCGTTGGCCGATTCGGGGCGGCGTCTCGAATTCGTTCGCAACAAGAACTATTGGGGGCGCGACCTCGGCGTTCGGCGCGGCTTCTTCAATTTCGATCGCGTCGTCTACCGCTATTACCAGGATGGCGCGGTCAGCCTCGAAGCATTCAAGGCCGGCGAGTTCGACCTGCTTCTGGAATACTCGGCCTCGAAGTGGGCGCGGCAGCACAGCGGATCGAAGTGGCGCGACGGCAGGATCATCAAGCAGGAGTTTCCGCACGGTTTCGGCGCCGGGCTGCAATCCTACGAGTTCAATCTGCGCCGGCCGCTCTTCCAGGACATACGCGTCCGTCACGCGCTGGCGCTGGCGTACGATTTCGAAGCGCTCAACGTTTATCATCAGTACAAGCGCATCTATAGCCTCTTCTCGAACAGCGAGTTCGCCGCGACGGGCCCACCCACGGTCGCCGAGCTGGCGCTTCTCGACCCGTATCGAAGTAGTTTGCCAGCCGCCGTGTTCGGGCCCGCCTGGACACCGCCGCGTACGGATACCGGGCCCAATGCGTTGCGCAAGAACCTGCTCGAGGCGCGTGCGCTGCTCGAGGCGGCGGGATGGAAGATCGCTCGCGACGGTGTCCTGCGCAATGCGAAGGTCGAGCCATTCGAGTTCGAGTATCTGGAGGACATCGGCGGCGGCGGGCGTGCCGTCGCGGTGCTGCAGCGCAACCTCGAGAAGCTCGGCATTCGCATGAAGCTGCGTGAAGTGGACTTCGCCCTGATGACGAAGCGGCTGGAGATTTTCGACTTCGATTTCACGCAGATCCGCACCGCCGACTTCACGTTGCCGAAGATCGAGGATCTGATCGATCAGTACGGCAGCAAAAGCGCAGACGAGCAAGGATCGGGGAACCTGCGCGGCCTGAAAAGTCCCGCGGTGGATTTCCTGCTCCAGCGCATGCAGGACGCGCGAACGCTCGAGCAGTTGCAAAATGCGAGCCGCGCACTCGATCGCGTCATCATGCAGGGGTGGTACCAGATACCGGATCTGTACGCACCGTCGTATCGCGTGTCGCGCTGGGACAAGTTCGGCATTCCGACGACGCGGCCGCGGTTCTACACGATCGAAAGCGGGCTCGAAATCTGGCCGGTGTGGCCGGTCACGACGTGGTGGATGAAGGACGCCGCGGCGTCCCAACCCTGAACGACGCGCACGAATGCTCGCCTACATCCTGAAACGCGTGCTGCTGATGGTGCCGACCCTCCTCGGTGCACTCACCGTCACCTTCCTGATCATCCAGCTCGTGCCGGGCGGTCCGGTCGAGCAACTGATCGCCGAGATGCGGGCGGGGGCGCGCGGCGAGGCCGGCGGAGGCGTCCAGGGCCGGCGTGATCTCGATGCGAAGCAGATTGCCGACCTGAAGGCGCTCTATGGCTTCGACAAGCCGCCGCTCGAACGCTATTTCTCGATGCTGAAAAGCTTCGCGCGTTTCGACCTCGGCCACAGTTTCCGGCAGAACAAGGATGTCTGGCAGCTCATCAAGGAAAAGATGCCGGTGTCGCTGAGCCTCGGCTTGTGGACCTTCCTTGTTTCCTACCTGATCTCGATTCCGCTCGGCATCGCAAAAGCCGTGCGCGAGGGCACGCGCTTCGACACGCTGACCACGGTGCTCGTCCTCGCCGGCTATGCGGTACCGGGGTTCGTGCTGGGCGTCGTGCTGATCGTCGTATTCGCCGGCGGCACGTATCTCGACTGGTTTCCGCTGCGCGGGCTCATCTCGGACAACTGGATGGAATTGAGCTGGCCGGCGCGCATCGTCGACTACCTGTGGCACCTGACGCTGCCGCTGATCTGCTTTTCGATCGGCAGCTTCGCGGTGATCACGATGCTGACGAAGAACACGTTCGTCGAGGAGATTCGCAAGCAGTACGTGCTGGTGGCGCGCGCGAAGGGATTGTCCGAGCGAGCGGTGCTCTACAAGCACGTGTTCCGCAATGCGCTCATCCCGATCATTACCGGTTTTCCCGCCGCGTTTGTCGGCGCGTTCTTCGCGGGATCGCTGCTGATCGAGACGCTGTTCTCGCTCGACGGGCTCGGGCTGCTCTCGTACGAATCGCTCGTGCGCCGCGATTATCCGGTCGTGCTCGGCACGCTGTACTTCTTCACGCTCATCGGTCTCGCCGTGAAGCTCGTCGGCGATCTGCTTTACGTCGTCGTCGATCCGCGCGTGCAGTTCGCCGCGGTGGCGAAATGAGAATTCCAATGAGCGCTGCAGGGCCGCCCCAAAGCGCGAATTCCGCCCCCTCGGGGGGCAGCGCAGCGGCGCAGCCGCAAGCGTGGGGGGATCATACAAGCGACGCGGCATTGCCGGCCGACGTCGTCGCGGTGCCTGCGGTTCCTGCCGCGCCGTCGCAGTCTCCCAATCAGCGTGCGTGGGCGCGGTTCAAGCGCAGTCGCTTAGGCTATGCGTCGCTGCTGGTTTTCGCGGTGCTGCTCTTCGTCTGCACGGTCGCGGAGGTCGTCTCGAACGATCGACCGTTCGCCGCCGGTTTCGAGGGCAAATGGTTCTTCCCGATCGTGCACAACCCACCCGAGATCGCGTTCGGCGGCGATTTCCTGACGGGGACGGAATGGCACGATCCGTTGATCGAGGAGCAGTTGTCGAAACCCGGCAACTGGGCGCTGTTCACGCTCAATCGATACAGCGCGGACACGCTCAATTATTTCTCGCGCAACCCCGATCCCGCGCCGCCGGGTCCCGAGCACTGGCTTGGCACCGACGCATCCGGGCGCGACATCCTCGCGCGCCTGATCTACGGATTCCGGATCAGCATCTACTTCGCGCTCGCGCTGACGACCATCGGCACGCTCCTCGGCATCCTGATCGGCGCGGTGCAAGGCTATTTCGGCGGGCGCGTCGATCTCGGCGCGCAGCGCGTGATCGAGATCTGGAATGCGATTCCGGAGCTCTACCTGCTCATCATCGTCGCGTCGATCTTCACGCCATCGCTGTTGCTGCTGCTGGTCGTATTCGCATTCTTCGGCTGGATTTCTCTCTCGGACTACGTGCGCGCCGAATTCCTGCGCAACCGCAACCTCGAGTTCGTCAAGGCTGCCCGCGCGATGGGGCTGTCGAACTGGCAGATCATCCGCCGCCACATGGTGCCCAACTCGATGACGCCGGTGATCACGTTCCTGCCGTTCCGGATGAGTGCTGCGATCCTGTTCCTGACGTCGCTCGACTTCCTCGGCCTCGGCGTGCCCGACCTGCCCTCGCTCGGCGAGCTGCTGCGCGAAGGCAAGGACAACCTCGACGCGTGGTGGATCTCGGTGCCGACGTTCCTCGTGCTGGTGCTGACACTGCTGCTGCTGACGTTCATCGGCGATTCGCTGCGCGATGCGTTCGACACGCGCAAGGGCTGACGCGATGACGAGCCCGCTCATCGACATCGATCGGCTCGACGTGCGCTTCGGTGCGTCGCGCGTCGTCACCGACGTCTCGTTCCAGATCTCGCCCAACGAGAAGTTCGCGCTGGTGGGCGAATCCGGATCCGGAAAATCGGTGACGGCGCTCTCGATCCTGCGCCTGGTGGCGGGCGCTTCGTACGCGGGCGAGATACGATTCCAGGGAAAGAACCTGCTTGCGAGCACCGAGCGCGCGTTGCGCGGCATTCGCGGCAAGGAGATCGCGATGATCTTTCAGGAGCCGATGAGCGCGCTCGATCCGCTCTACCGGATCGGTGACCAGATCTCGGAAGTGATCGAGCTGCACGACGGATTGCGTCCGAGGGAGGCGCGGGTGAAGGCGATCGATCTGCTCGCACGAACCCGCATTCCGCAGCCCGAGCGGCGCATCGATGCCTTCCCGCACGAGCTCTCCGGCGGCCAGCGGCAGCGCGCGATGATCGCGATGGCGCTTGCGTGTCACCCGAAGCTCCTGATCGCCGACGAGCCCACGACCGCGCTCGATGTCACCGTCCAGGCGCAGATACTTGCGCTGCTCGACGACCTCCAGCGCGAATACGCGATGGCGGTGTTGTTCATTACCCACGACCTGAACCTCGTGCGGCGCTTCGCGCATCGCGTCGGCGTCATGAAACGCGGCTACCTGGTCGAGCAGGGGATCACCGCCGAGGTCTTCGCCCACCCGCGGGATGCTTACACGCGGAAGCTCATCGAAAGCCGGCCGGAGCGACGTGTGACGCCGATTCCGGCATCGGCAGACGTACTCGCTTCGGCGAAAAACGTCGTCGTGCAATTCGCGTCGCGTCGCGGCTGGTTCGGCAAGGATGTCTTCCAGGCGGTGCGCGATGCGACGCTCGAGTTGCGGCGCGGTGAAACACTCGGCATTGTCGGCGAGTCGGGGTCGGGCAAAACGACGCTGGCGATGGCGCTGCTGGCCTTGCAGCCGCTCGCCGGCGGCAGCGTCTTCCTGGAATCGACGCGGCTCGACGGTGCAGCGCGCCCCACGTTGCGCGCGATGCGCCGGCGCATGCAGGTCGTGTTCCAGGATCCGTTCGGCTCGCTCGATCCGCGGATGACGATCGGCGAGATCGTCGGCGAGGGCGTCGAGCTCCATTTGCCGGAGTTGTCGCGCGATGATCGGCGCGCACGAATCCTGGAGATGCTCGCCGAGGTCGGGTTATCGGAAGCGCTGGGAATCGCCAATCTGCTCACGCGCTATCCGCACGAATTTTCCGGCGGCCAGCGGCAACGGATCGCGATTGCGCGTGCGGTCATCCTGCGTCCGGAAGTGCTGGTGCTGGACGAGCCGACATCGGCGCTCGACGTGTCGGTGCAGCAGCAGGTGCTGAAGCTCCTCGCCGCGCTGCAGGCGAAATACGGCATGAGCTATGTGTTCATCAGCCACGATCTCGCCGTGGTGCGCGCAATGGCGCACCGGGTGCTGGTGATGAAGGATGGCGTGATTGTCGAACAGGGCGAGACCGAAGCGCTCTTTGCCGCGCCGAAGCAGGAATATACGCGCGTGCTGCTGGCCGCGGCGCACCTCGCCTAGAACTTGCCGAACCGATGGTACGCGTCGAGCGGGTCCATGCCGCCGGTCAGCGCTCGGCGCATCTCGCTTTCGGTGGCGACCACCTCCTCGGTACGCGCCACGGCTTCGGCCGCGCGCTCGCGTGGAATGATGACGACGCCGTCGCGATCACCGAGCAGGTAGTCGCCGGTGGCGATCGTCACCTCCCCGATCGTCACCGGCTCGCCGTAGCGATCCGGTACCCAGCGCTCGACGATATCCGCCGGCGTCAGGAATGCGCAGAAGACGGGAAAGCCCTGCGCGAGCACGAGATCGGTATCGCGCGAGCCCCCATCGACGACATAGCCCAGCACGCCGCGCGCCTGCAGCGTCTGCGCGGACAGTTCGCCCATCAACGCGATCTCGTGATTGTTCGGCTGGCAAACGACGACATGACCGGACGGGGCCTTCGACAGCAGCGTGCACCAGCCGAGGAGGCACTCGTCGCGCGTCTTCGTGCGGTCGATGTGCCCGCCGACCGTCCACACGGGACCGGCGAGCCGGGTTCCCGGCGCGACCGCCTTGATCGTGGGCGGCAGCGTGATGCGCTCGATTCCCATGCCGCGCAGGACGTCGTGCACCGCGCCGGTGTAGCACGCGCGAAGCCGCGCGGCTAGCGCATCGTCGTCTCGCGCCGTTGGCCGAGCCACGTTCACGCCGCGCGCTTCCAGCCGCCGATGATCGCGCCCGCGAGTGCCAGGCCGACGACGACATACACGGAGTTGATCAGCCACAGCGTCACCGATCGTGCCTCGAAGCCGTAGTTGAGCGCGAGCGTCGCGGCGATGAAGCCGATCGCGATGATCGCGCCGAGGCGCAGGCCTGCCGCCAGCGTGGCCGCCTGCAATCGATGCATCAGCCATGCGAGCGTGTAGCACATGACGAGGATCGCGACGAAGCCGACGATGTAGGGCAGCGGAGAAGCACCCTGCTCGCGCGTGAGCTCTTCCATCGTCTTGCCGATCGCGGCGATCCAGGGTGCCGCCATGACGCTGTACCAGATGGCGCCCAGCACGAAGAACACGATCGATGCAATCCAGACGGCCAGGTGCCTTGCTCCACTCACGGCGATTCTCCTTCACGTTCCGGCGTCGGAAGGCGGTATTTCACCACACGATGGCACGTCGCGCGCGAAGCCTGAAGCACGCAACGGCGTTCGGTGCGCCGGCCGCGCAACGCGACCGGCTTCGTCGCCCGCGCCGCAATGCTTGGCCGCCGCTGCGAATCGTTGCACGCGAACCTCGGGGCCCGTGCGCCGGATTCTCAGTCGCAGTCGCTTGACGTTTGTCTGACAAGTCTTCATGATTCGCCGCCACATCGGGATGCCCGACGCGTAGCGCTTGCGCGTCTGCCCGTCGGAGGCCCCGTTGTCACACGACGAAACTGACACCGTATGACGCTGACGTTACGCGTCGATTCCTTTTTCGCAGGAGACATACATGAAATGGTTGAACGAAGCGGGACGCGCATTGCCGTTTGCCTTGCTCGCCGGTGTTGTGACGATCGCATCCGCGAACGCCGCTGCCGCGACGCGCCAGGTTCCGGCGGCGGGCACTACCAGCATCGGGTCGAGCACCCCCGGGACGGACCAGGTACAGAACCCTGAATTCATGCCTGGCACCCGGGAGGATACCGGCGTGGGAAGTTTCAATCGTCCGCGGCCCGGCCGCAAGAACGGCAAGCTGCCCAAGAAGCCGCTCGATACGCCGAACGTCGCGACGAGCGCCGTCGCGGCGTCGAATCCCGAGCTTTCGCTGAGCTTCCTCGGGTTGAATCATCGCGATCAACGCCTTGCCAACGGCGGCAATCAATTCTCGGTCGAGCCGCCCGACCAGGGACTGTGCGTGGGCAACGGGTACGTGGTCGAAGCGGTCAACAGCGTGCTGCGCGTGTTCGATCCATCGGGCGCTCCGCTGAGCGGCGTGCAGGATCTCAATACCTTCTTCGGCTACGCGGCGGCGATCAATCGCACCACCGGCGCGTTCGGTGCCGATGTGATCGACCCGATCTGTCACTACGATCCGGTGTACAACCGGTTCGTCGTCGCGATCACGACACTGCATCACGCCGGGACGACGAGCGCGTTCAACGGCAAGAACACGATCGACGTCGCGGTCAGCAACTCCGGTGACCCGACGGGTGCCTGGACGGTCTATCAC
>JALYSS010000023.1 GCA_030854685.1 Pseudomonadota bacterium
GCCCATAGGCTAGCGCTCGAGGCTCGCGCGAAGGTCCTGGCGGGCGCCGACTTCAATGCGCTGGCCGCGAAGATTTCGGAAGATCCAGGTGTCGGATCGAACGAAGGACGACTCGGCTATTTTCCGGCCAGCGGCAAGATGGACCCCGCATTCTCCAAAGCCGCGTTCGCCCTGGCGAGGATTGGCGACGTCAGTGAGCCGGTCAAGACGCAGTACGGCTGGCAATTGATTCGCCTCGATGGGCGCAAGGCCGCAAGCGTCCGGCCGTTCGAGGACGTCAAGCCCGATATCCTGGCCGCCATGCGCCGGCAGTACATCCAGGAGCAACAAAATGCAATCCTCGCCGCCATTCGCAACGATCCCGCGATCAAGGTGAACCAGACCGCGCTCGACGCGTTGACGACCCCGGTGTCGCTGCCATTCGATCAGGCGCCGGGGACGAAGAAACCCTGACGCGCTCGCGATGAGATTGCGGCTGTCGACGTCGCACACATTATTCGCCGCGGATGCGCGCGATCGCGCGCTGTTCGTCAATTTCTTCCGCCGCGAGTTGACGACGCGCTATCTGGGCAGCGTGACCGGCCTCGCGTGGGCGCTCCTCAATCCGCTCGCGCTGCTCGGCGTCTATCACTTCGTTTTCACCAACATTTTCAAGGCGACGTCGTTCGCGGGACAAAGCTTTCTGGCGTTCGTCGCGATCGCGCTGTGGCCGTGGCTCGCGACGCAGGAAGCGCTGCAGCGCGGCGCGCTCAGTCTCGCGAGCTATTCCGGCATGATCCGCAAGGTCGCGTTCCCTCACGAAATCGTCGTGCTCGCATCGGTCTGCGCGACGTTCGCGCTGCAGTTCGTCGGCTATCTCGCGGTGCTCATCGTGTTGAAGATCGCCGGCCAGCCGATCCATGCGAGGGGCCTCGTCGTCGCAATTCCCGTCTGGCTGATTCTTCTGATCGGCATCGTGGGCATCACGTTCGCGCTGGCGGCGCTGCAGGTATTCGTTCACGACGTCGAGCACGTAATGCTGCCGGTCCTGATGATGCTCATGTACCTGACGCCGATCCTGTATCCGCTCTCGCTCGTGCCCGAGAACCTCCGTGCCATCGTTGCGGTGAATCCGTTCAACTGGGTCGTCGCGCGCCTGCGAGAGGCGCTGCTCGACGGCCGAATCGCGCTACGGTGGTCGGACGCGCTGGCGCTCGTCGTCGCATTTGCGCTCTTCGCCGGAGGACGCTGGATATTCCGCCGCCTGTCGCCGCATTTCGAAGACTTTGTATGACCGCCGCCCGGCAGCCCCAGGAAGCGGGTTGCGCCTCTTCCGCAGCCGGCGCAGCGGCGACAACCCCAAGTTTGGAACTCCCCGCGCCGGTATTGATGCGGCTTGCGCACGTCGGCAAGGACTACGCGAAAGTGGAGACGCGCGGCGGCCGGTTGCGCCTGGTGTGGGACCTGCTCCGCGGCCGCGGCGCGGCGCACGTGTTTCGTGCGCTCGATGATGTGTCGTTCACGCTCGCGCGTGGCGACTCGCTCGGCATCATCGGCGAAAACGGCGCCGGGAAATCGACGCTATTGAAGGTCGTCGCCGGGGTGATCGAGCCCACGCGCGGCGCCGTCACCGTGACCGGGCGCGTCGGCGCGCTGCTCGAGCTGGGCGCGGGATTCCACCCCGATTACAGCGGACTTGCGAACATCGATCTCGCCGCGGCGCTGCTCGGCCTCGCGCCGATCGAGATTGCGGCGAAGCGCGACGAGATTATCGCGTTCGCCGATCTCGGCGAGCACATCCGCGATCCCATCAAGCAGTACTCGTCCGGCATGGTCGTGCGGCTGGGCTTCGCCGTCGCGACGGCGCTTGCGCCGGAAATCCTCATTACCGATGAAGTGCTCGCCGTCGGCGACGAGTCGTTCCAGAAGCGCTGCATCGCATGGATGGAACGCTTTCTCGACAACGGCGGAACGTTGCTGCTTTGCTCGCACAGCATGTACCACATCCAGAAGCTCTGCCGATACGCGGTCTGGCTCAAGGACGGACACGTCGAGCAGTACGGACCTTCCGAAGACGTGACGCGCGCGTATCTCACGTATCACGAGGAAAAGGCGGCGGCGACCCATTCCGGCATACCGCTTTCGCAGGCGATAGCGACGGGCGCGTATGCGATTCAATCACTCGATCTCAGTGTTGAGGACGTGACGCAGGGCTCGGATGTCACGTTGCGCGGCGATCTGTATTCGCCCGACGGACGTATGCCGGTCGTCGTCGTCGGCATCGTTCGCGCGGATGGAACGCCGGTGTTCGGCGTCGCCTCGGACATGGATGGCGTTCGAATCCGGAAAGCCGACAACCATCGTTTCGAGTTCGAGCTGACGTTTCCCGCGTTGCCGCTTCAGCCCGGCAAGTATTGGATCCGGGCGCACGCCGCCGACCCGGAAGGCATGCGCGTGTTCGACAATGTCGAGCGTTCGCTGGTCGTGCGCGGCAAGACGCGCGAGCTCGGCCTCGTTCACCTCGCTCACCGCTGGCACGATGGCATCGACCGGTGAGGCGAGTGATGCCGCTCGATCGCCGATATCGATGACTCGGCGATGACGTCGGAACCCAACGACGTCGACACGCGATGGCAGACCTGGCGACGCCAGGTCGCGGAATGTCTGGTGCTGCCGATCGTGGGTGCGTCGTTGCCATGGCCGCTCGCGTGGCGAGCGCTGCAGTGGCTTGCGAATCGTGGCCGATTCTTCGGCGTGGAAACCGCGCGCGCGCAGGCGGTCGCGTTGCAGCAGGGCTTCGCGGGAGACGCGGCCTCGTGGGCCGCGCGCCATCGCCTGATGCGCATCGTCGACCAGGTCGATCCGGCGCTGTCGTGGACGCGTAGCGATCATTGGATGGACCGCCATATGACCGTCGACGGCGACCCGCTTCCGCCGGCGCCATGCATTTTCGTCGGGTTTCACTATGGCACGGGGTTCTGGTCACTGCGCCATCTGCGGCGTCACGGCCATCGAGTGTCATTCATTTCCGCACCGGTCGATGCCGGGCAATGCCCGGGGCAGCCGCTGCGTCACGCCTTCAGGCGGTGGCGCATGCAACGGGTTGCGGATGCAGGCGGCGCACCGGTCATCTATGTCGGCGGGAGTCGCGACAGGATCGAGGCGGCGCTCCGCGAAGGCATTTCGGTGCTCGGCATGGTGGATGTCCCGGAGCCATCGTCGTCGCGCGTGGCCGTCCCCTTCCTGGGAGGCGAGGCGTGGCTTCCGGACGGGATGCTGCGGCTTGCCGAAACCGGGAACGTGCCGCTGATCGCTTATCTTGCCGGACTGGACCCGCAGACGGGCGCCCGGCGCCTGCGGCTCACACGCCTTCCCGCTGGCCGCGACGACGCGCTACGCGCGCTCGCCGCAATGCTGGAATCCGCAGTGCGCGCGGAACCTGCCGCCTGGCATCTGTGGGCCAATTGGCCGTTTTTCGTGAAAAGTCGAACCGCGCGCGGCTAACGTCAAACGGGCCTGATCGCAAAGGCCGTCCGGTAAAATCGAAAGGCCCCTGCGACAGTTCGCTTGCTGATACGGCAGCGCCGCGACGAATCCATTCGATCGACTTTGACCATCGCTGATCAATTTACAGGCGAACGATTTCTCCCCGGCGTGATCGGAGAAATAGCGTACGAGCATTGCCATCGCTATGCATTTGCCAGGCGTTTCGCGACCGGCCGGCGCGTGCTCGACGCGGCCTGCGGCGAGGGGTATGGGTCGGCGCTGCTGGCCGAGGTCGCGGAGACCGTCATCGGTATCGACATCGACGCGCATGTGGTCGCGGAGGCTGCGGCGCGCTATGGCAAGCGTGGAAAGCTCTTCTTCGAAGCGGCGTCGGTCACGCGGCTGCCATTGCCCGATGCGAGCGTCGATGTCGTCGTTTCCTTCGAGACGATCGAGCACCTGAAGGCTGCGGATCAGCAGCCAATGCTTGCCGAATTCGCGCGCGTCCTCGCGCCGGACGGAGTCCTGATCCTGTCATCGCCCAATCGGCCGGAATACAGCGACGCGCGCGGCTATGCGAATCCATTCCACCTGAACGAGCTCGACCGACGCGAGTTGTCGCAGCTTCTGCAGCCGCCGTTTCCGGCGCAGCAATGGTTCTGCCAGCGCCGCTATCTCGGTTCGGCGATATGGAGCGAAACGCCGGGGCAGCGATTCGAAGCGCTCGCGGGCTCCGCTGCGGAAGTGGGGACGGCGAGGGTTCCGCCCGCGATGTATTTCATCGTCGTTGCGGCGTCCGCGCCGCGATCGTTGCCCACGCAATGGCCGGCGCTGTCGCTTTATGCCGATGGCGACGATGCCGAATGGACGCGCATCGATCGCGAGACGCGCGAGGTGCTGCGGCTCGACGGGCTGCTTCGTACGCGCGACGAAGACCTGCGCCGGCAGATTCAGCATTCCAGCGAACTGCAGGCAATGGTCGCGCACCGTGACGAAGTGATCGCCGAACGCGCGCGATCCGAAGCGGCGCTGCGGCAGGAGTCCGAGGAAGCCCGCCGCACGCTCGCAGACGAACGCGAGCGCCTGGCGCGGCAGATCGCTGCGCAGGAGCGCATCGTCGCCTATCGTGAAAGCGTGCGCTGGTGGCTCGTGCTGCCGTTGCTGCGTGCGCGTCGCCTGTGGAACCGCATTCGCGCGATATGAGATCGACGCAGGCTGCACCCCGCGTCGACATCGTCGTTCCGGTCTATAACGCGCCGGAGGATCTTCGGCGCTGCGTCGACAGCGTCCTTGCTTGCACGACGGACCCGTTCACGCTGCTGCTCATCGACGACGCGTCACCCGATCCGCGCATCGCGACGCTGTTCGACGAACTCGCGCGGCGCGGCGATCGCCGGATCGAGCTCATACGCAACGATACCAACTGCGGTTTTACCGCGACGGCCAACCGGGGAATGGAGCAGTCGCGCGCCGACGTGGTGCTGCTCAACTCCGACACCCTCGTCACGACAGGATGGCTCGACGCGATGCTGCGTTGCGCGGCGTCGGATGCGCGAATTGCGACGGTGACACCATTCTCCAACAACGCCGAGATCTGCTCGTTCCCGCGTTTCTGCGAAAACAACGAAGTGGATAGCGCGACTGACCCGGAGCGGATCCGCGACGCGCTCGAACGAGCTGCCGTGCCGACGTATCCCGACCTGCCCACCGGGGTCGGATTCTGCATGTTCGTGCGCCGCGCGGCGATCGCCGATATCGGCGCGTTCGACCTCGCCTTCGGCGCCGGATACGGCGAGGAGAACGACTTCTGCCTTCGCGCCGCGCGCGCCGGCTGGCGCAACGTGCTCGCCGACGACGCCTACGTTGTCCATACCGGCGGGCGATCGTTCGCGGGCCGCAAGGCCGAGCTGGGCGCGCGCAACCTGGACGTGCTCGTGCACCGGCATCCGCACTATCCGGCGATGGTGCGCGCTTACGTCGCCGCCGATCCGCTGCGGCCGCTGCGCGACGCAGCCGAGTGGCGTCTCGCCGGCGATGCATCGGCGAGGCACGTCCTGCATGTGATCCACGATCGCGGCGGAGGCACCGAAACGCACGTGCGTACGCTGATCGAAGCGTCGCGGGACCGGTGGTGCCACTACCTCGCGGTCGCGGTAGGCGATCATTGGCGGGTCGACGAGCCCGTGAATGGCGGCCGTACGCGAACGTTTGCATTCATTCGTGGCGAACGCGAGCCCTGGTCTGATTTCATCGGTGGCATCGCGTCGACGTTCGGAATATCGCTCGTGCACGTCCACCATCTGTCCAGATCGCGGGAGGGCGCATTGGTGGCGCTGCCGGCACTGGGCTTGCCCTACGGCATCACGATTCACGATCTTTGGCTCGCCTGTCCAACCGTCACGATGACGCCCGCGGATCAGCGATTCTGCGGCGGCGTCACCGAAGTCGACGTGTGCAGTCGATGCCTTGCCGCGCAGGTGCCGTTCGCCGGACTGGATATCGCGCGCTGGCGGCGCGAGCATGCGGAACTGCTTGATGGCGCGGCCTTCCTGATCGCGCCGTCCAGGTGGGCGGCCGACATGCTTGCGCGCTATTTTCCCGAGACGCGCGCGCGCGTCGAGGTGATCGCGCATGCGACGCTCGACAGGCCGTCGGCATCGACGGCATCGACGGCAACGACGGACGAGCGACCGGTCACGGCCGTGCTGTTGCCGGAGGATGATGTTCCGACGGTTGCGATGGTCGGCGCGATCGGACGCGACAAGGGCGCGCGACGGATCGAGCAGCTTGCGCAGCGCGCGCGAGACCGCGGCGAGCGCGTCAGGTTCGTCGTGATCGGTTATCTCGACGTGCAGCACGCGCCGTCGCAGAGCGGCGATGCGGTACTCACGGTGCACGGACGCTATTCGAGGCCCGACCTTCCAGCGCTGCTCGCGCATTACCGCGTGGCGTTCGTCGTCTACCCGTCGGAGGGTCCGGAAAGCTTCAGCTACACGCTATCGGAAGCATGGCGAGCCGGCATGCCGGCGCTCGTGCCGCCGATCGGCGCGCTGGCCGAGCGGGTGGCGCAATGCCGGGCGGGATGGGTCATGACGAACGACGAATGGCACGACGAGGATCGCATGCTCGATCGCGTGGTTGCACTTTTGTCCCCTGCGGCGGCGGCCGACCGCCGGAATGCGGCAGCGAATGCGCGTGCCGCGCCGCACGCGACGCCGCGCGCGATGGCGGAAGCGACGCTCGTGAACTATGCGAGGGCGGTCGCGGAAGGACGCCCTGCGAACATTGCGCCGGCGTTCTCGAATCTGCGGATCCGGGATGCACTGGGCTATCGGCCCTGGACGCCGCCGACGATTCCGGACCTGGTTGCGGAAGCTTCCGCTTCGCATGCGACGGGCGGCGTGTGGCAGCGGGTCGCGCGGCGTGCGCTCGCCATTCGCCGCACGCCGATGGGACGCCTGCTATACCGGATGACGCCTGAACCGCTTATCGATGCGCTGAAGGCGCGGCTTGGGTAACAGCGCCTGATGACCTTCGATCGCTATGCCGAGTGGCTGACGCGCGGCCGTGCGCATCAGGCGGGTCACCGGATGATCGACGCGCTGCTTTGCTATCGACGCGCGCTGCGCGAAGCGCCGCGCGGTATCGACGCGCAGTTCCATATCGGCGAAATCGCGTGGCACATGGGGAACCCGGCGGATGCGATAGCCGCGTGGCGCACGACGAGCACGCTATCACCGGCGCATCTCGCGAGCTGGCATGCGCTGGCCGATGCTTGTGCGGCGACCGGCGAACTTCGCGCCAGCCTCGACGCGGTGACGCATGTGCTCGCGATGCGTCCGGACGAGCCGCGCGCCAATGCGCTGCGCGTTCTGCTCGATGCGGCGGCCGGAGACACTTCCGACGCGTCGCTCGCCGATGCGGTTCGCTCGGGCACGTCCTGGTCTCTGTTGCTGCTCGCGCGCGTCATCGAGCATGCACGGGTTACCGGGCATTACCGCGACCTGCCGCAGGCACTGCCCGCGTTGCTCGACGCGGCGAGAGCGGCCATGGTCACGCGCGGCAATGAAGATGCGCTGCGGCGCATCGCGCTCGCACTCGGAAATGCCGGTGCCGCGGAAAGC
>JALYSS010000027.1 GCA_030854685.1 Pseudomonadota bacterium
GCTCGCACTGCGCGGCGTTCAGGCCCAGCATCCCGGTTGGCATGGTCTCCCGGCCGTAGGCGATCTCGAGTTCGCAGGCTATGGCGAGCATTCCGCTGACCTCGGCCTGGAATGCCTGGGTCCACAGGTGCGGGTTCTCGATCTTGATCTGGTTGATCACGTCGATACCGAAATTCAGGTGGATCGATTCGTCGCGCAGGATGTACTGGTACTGCTCGGACGAACCGGTCATCTTGTTCTGGCGGCCCATCGCGAGAATCTGCACGAACCCGACGTAGAAGAACAGCCCTTCCATGATGCACGAGAACACGATCAGGCTCTTCAGCAACTCCTGATCGGCTTCCATCGTGCCGGTCTTGAAGTTCGGATCGGTGAGCGTCTCGATGAACGGAATCAGGAATTCGTCCTTGTCGCGGATCGATTTCACTTCGTGATACGCGTTGAAAATCTCCGCCTCATCGAGGCCGAGGCTCTCGACGATGTACTGATACGCGTGCGTGTGGATCGCCTCTTCGAACGCCTGGCGCAGCAGGTACTGCCGGCACTCGGGCGCCGAGATATGCCGGTACGTGCCGAGCACGATGTTGTTGGCGGCGAGGCTGTCGGCGGTTACGAAGAAGCCAAGGTTGCGCTTCACGATCAGCCGCTCGTCGTCGGTGAGGCCGGCTGGATTCTTCCACAGCTCGATATCGCGCTGCATGTTGATTTCCTGCGGCATCCAGTGGTTCGCGCAACCGGCAAGGTACTTCTCCCACGCCCACTTGTACTTGAACGGCACGAGTTGGTTGACGTCCGCCTGGCCATTGATGACGCGCTTGTCCTCGACGCGTACGCGGCGAAAGCCGTTCTGCGTCGCCTGGCGCTCGGCGTCGACATCGCGCACGGGCTCAATGGACAACCGAGACGACAGAATACCGCCGGCGACTTGCGCGCAAATCGTTTCCGGCGCGGGCGGAGCCGCCTTGGACGAGGCGGGGGCGGCCGTGAAATCGTCGTCGAAACTCAGCATGGCGGGTGTCTCCAGGACTCGTTCTTATGTTGGGGCAAAAAAGGCGAATTCATCCGTCGGCGCCGCCTCCGAGGCCGGGTTATGGCAGGGAAGGCGGCGCGTTTCCGTGGCGCTCGTCAGTGCATCGGAATGAGCTTGTCGTAAAGAAACTCGGGCGTGAAATCCTGGCCGTCGAGCCAGGCGATCGACGCGAGTCCGTAGTCCAGATAGAACTGTGAGAAGCGGTCGCGATCCCGCAGCGGCTCGAGCCCTTCACCGTGCAACTCGTCCGCGAGATCGACGACGCCTTTGCGTCCATCGTTAAATTCCAGCCAGACCTTGTAGTCACCGAGATAGCGTGCGTCTATCACGTGTCGGGGCGCAAACTCGTACCGAGCCAACAGGAACCTCCTTTCGCGAAGTGGATCACTCGCGCGACCGCGCAACCACCGATCGGCCCGAAGGCACGTTCGGCTTCCGTCCGGCCGCTCTGCACCGGGATCCCAGCACTGGGAAAAATCGGCGCGCGGCGCCTTGACGATCGACAACAGCCGCGCGCCCCCAGTAGAACAACTGCAGGCCGTCGCCGGCCTTTTCGGTCGTGCTGGTCCCTGGCGCGTCCACGCCAACTTCGCGTCCTGTCCGGGTCCGCGCGGGTCCATCGTTCCGGTGTCGCCGCGCCATGCTCTTGAAGGCATCGCTCTCTGTCGCTTCACCGGTTCACCGAATTTCGTCGGGCGCCGCGCCGGTGAGAATCCACCGGGCCACGACGTCCACCACCTGATGTTCCTTGCCGTTGAACTGCGGCGCGTTCAAGGCGTCGCCACCATTCACGACGTCCTGCCGCATCTCGCGCTCGTCATGCACCGTGACAAGTGTCTTCCGACCACGCGTGTGCGCGAGCGTCGCGTACGACGCGCATCTGTCGCTGCGATGACGCACGGCGAGCACGCGCATGCGGTCGGACTTCTGTACCTGATCGAGGGCCTCGTCGACGCACGACAGCAGCACTGCGCCAGCCAAGTCGTCGATGCTCGCCGTCGCAACCGCCGCCGACAGCGCGCCGCTGTTCAATCCGAGCACCCACGTCTGCGCGAGCGGCCACTGTTGTCGAGTCCAGTTCACGGCGGTTTGCAGGTCGGCGACATGCTCGTTCGAGAGCCGCCACGGGCGATCCATCACCGGTCGATCGGTGGGCGGCGACAGCGCGACGACCGGGCCGCCAATCGCCTTGGCCAGCCGCTGCCGTTGGGAGAGCGGCAGGCCGCCGTGTACGCGGGGGATCCCATCCAGTGAAGTCACCGCGAACCCGCCGCCGCCGCCGCCGAGCACGATGACCACATGCCGTTCATCGATTGAATGCGCGCGTCCCTCCGTCACGAGCAGCACCTGACGCACGCCCAGCCGCGATTCCAGTACCTGAACGCGCTCGCGGAGCGCCTCCGATTGCACCGCTTCGGGCGCAATCGAGATCGCAAGTGCCGCTGTCATCGCTGCGCTTCGCAACGGACGCGTTATTGGCAGGCCTCACAGGTTGGGTCGTCTATTACGCAGAACTGGGGGTCAGCCTCCGCCGGTGCGGCGGCCTTGGCTCGGCTCGCCGCACTCATCGACTTCATGCCGCCCGATTCCGACACGGCATTCAGTTCGCCACCGCTGCCAGTGGACTTCTCGGCGGACGTGGCGGCCAGCGAGCGCAGGTAGTACGTCGTCTTGAGACCGCGCATCCACGCGAGCTTGTAGGTGTCGTCGAGCTTCTTGCCCGATGCGCCCGCCATGTAGATGTTGAGGCTCTGCGCCTGGTCGATCCATTTCTGGCGTCGCGCGCCGGCCTCGACGATCCACGCGGGCTCGACCTCGAACGCCGTCGCATACATTTCCCGCATTGGTGCGGGCACGCGGTCGATCCTGGCGAGCGAGCCGTCGAAATACTTGAGGTCCGACACCATCACGTCGTCCCACAGGCCAAGCGCCTTCAGGTCCTTGACGAGCTGCTCGTTGACGACGGTGAACTCGCCCGACAGGTTCGACTTGACGTAGATGTTCTGATATTCGGGCTCGATCGACGCCGCGACGCCGATGATGTTCGAGATCGTCGCGGTCGGCGCGATCGCGACGCAATTCGAGTTGCGCATGCCGTGCTCGGCGATTCGCTTGCGCAATGATTCCCAATCGAGCGTCGACGATTCGTCGATCTCGACATGACCCCCGCGCTCGTCGCGCAACAGCGACAGCGTGTCCTGAGGCAGCAGGCCGCGATCCCAGAGGCTGCCTGTGTACGACGAGTAACGGCCGCGCTCTTCGGCAAGCTCCGTCGACGCCCAGTACGCGTGGTAGCAGACCGCTTCCATCGACGTGTCCGCGAACGCCAGCGCGTCGGCGGAGGCGTAAGGAACGCGCATCACGTGCAGGCAATCCTGGAACCCCATGATGCCGAGGCCGACCGGCCGGTGCTTGAGATTCGAATGGCGCGCCTTCGCGACCGCGTAGTAGTTGATGTCGATCACGTTGTCGAGCATCCGCATCGCGGTCGTGATCGTTCGCTTCAACTTCGCCTGATCGAGTTCGAA
This sequence comes from Pseudomonadota bacterium, assembly GCA_030854685.1. Classification (GTDB taxonomy): domain Bacteria; phylum Pseudomonadota; class Gammaproteobacteria; order Burkholderiales; family Casimicrobiaceae; genus VBCG01. The sequence goes on from JALYSS010000027.1 coordinate 3,559, forward strand.
GCGACCATCCACCTCGTGCATGTGCGCGGGAAGGTTCACCGAACCGAGATTGCAGACCGCGATTTCGGTCTCGCTCGTGTTGAGCGTGATTTCGGTGCAGAGATTCGAGCTGTGCACGGTGCCGACGTGCTGCTGTGGTGAGCGGACGTTGCAGGCATCCTTGAATGTGATCCACGGATGGCCGGTCTCGAACAGCATCGACAGCATCTTCCGCCATAGCTGCACGGCGGGAATGCGCCTGAAGAGCTTCAGTTCACCGCGTGCCACCTGCTCCTCGTGGCGGACGTAGGCCGCCTCGAAGGCGCGGCCCCACTTGTCGTGCAGGTCCGGTACGTCGGAAGGGGAGAACAGTGTCCAGTCGCCGCCTTCGACGACGCGCTTCATGAACAGGTCGGGAATCCAGTTCGCCGTGTTCATGTCGTGCGTGCGGCGACGGTCGTCACCGGTGTTCTTGCGCAGCTCCAGGAACTCCTCGATGTCGAGATGCCACGTCTCGAGGTACGTGCAGACGGCACCCTTTCGCTTTCCGCCCTGGTTGACGGCCACCGCCGTATCGTTGACGACCTTCAGGAACGGCACCACGCCCTGCGACTTGCCGTTCGTGCCCTTGATGTGCGAGCCCATCGCGCGGACGTTCGTCCAGTCGTTACCAAGGCCACCGGCGAACTTCGACAGCAGCGCGTTTTCCTTGATCGCTTCGTAGATGCCGTCCAGGTCGTCCGACACCGTGGTGAGGTAGCACGACGACAGCTGCGAGCGATGCGTGCCCGAGTTGAAGAGCGTTGGCGTCGAACTCATGAAATCGAATGTCGACAGCACGTCGTAGAACTCGATTGCGCGCGCTTCCCGCTCGACTTCGTTCAGCGCCAGTCCCATCGCGACGCGCATGAAGAAGCATTGCGGCAATTCGAACCGGCGGCCGCCGACGTACTGGTCGACGAGGAAGTAACGGTCGTAGAGCGTCTGCAGGCCGAGATAACCGAATTGCAGATCGCGCTCGGGTTTGATTGCGGCACCGAGCTTCGCGAGGTCGAACTGGCGGAGAGCCTCGTTCAGGAGCCCGATCTTGATGCCGTGCTTGACGAACCGCGGAAAGTATTCCGCGTACTTCGTCTCCATATCGGCCTGCGACGCTTCGCAGCCGAGCGCCTCGAAGCGCAGCGCGTCGAGCAGCAGTCGCGCGGTAACGTACGAATACGCCGGGTCCTTTTCTATCAGCGTGCGCGCGGCGAGCACGACGCACTTGCGCACTTCTTCCATCGGGACGCCGTCGTAGAGATCCTTCAGTGTCGCCTTGAGGATGCGGTTGGGTTCCGCATCCGGCAGTCCCGCGCACGATTCCTTGACGAGACCGGACAGCCGTTCGAAGTCGAGTGGCTTGCGGGTGCCGTTGTCGAGCACGTGCAGCGTCGTGTCCTCGATCGTGGCACCCTTCTGCTGCTTTTCGTGCGCGCGTTCCTGCGCGCGCTTCTCGCGATAGAGCACGTAGGCGCGCGCGACTTCATGCTCGCCGCCGCGCATCAGCGCTAGCTCGACCTGATCCTGGATCTCCTCGATGTGGATCGCGCCGCCGTCCGGCTTGCGCTTGAGCAGCGCCGCGACGACCGCGTCGGTTAGCCGGGCGACCTCGTCACGGATGCGCGCCGATCCCGCGCCCTGGCCACCATTGATGGCGAGGAACGCCTTCGTCATCGCGATCGTGATCTTGGCCGGCTCGAACGCGACGACCGAGCCGTTGCGGCGGATCACCTTGAATTGCGCGAAGCGGGGATCGGTGCTGCTCGCGACGGCACTCCCGGGTCCTCCCACGATCAGGTCACGCGGCGGCGTTGCGGTGGGCGAATGGGAAGCGGCGGCGATGCGCATGAAATGAACTCCTCGTTGTTGCCATGTCGTTGCTGACGTCGTCAGCGCTATCACGGGGTACTTTGGTGCGCGGCGCCAAGGGCGCGGCCTTCCGGGCAGGGGCCCGCGAAAGCTGGCGTCGGTCCTCCTGCCCGCTCGCCACCGGCGCCAGCCGTGGCGCCAAAAAACGTGCTGCGTCAAAATCTACTATATGTTGTGCCGTTACGCGCTTTCAATACCAAGCATAGTAGCTCGGTGGGTGCAGTGCAAGCCTTTTTTACTCCACAGGAACCGGCGGCAAAACGGGCTTGAAAACAGCGCGCTAACGCGACTTTGGCAAACGATCACCGATATCTGCACCGGCTATCCACCATCTTGTCCACAGCGCGGCGCGGCGATCGTGGAACTGACGAACGGATTTCGCAACGTTGCGGTTTTGCGACACTCGTCCCGGCGGTTCATGAGGACATCGGCAACTCGAACAGGTCGCGACCTGCGATCGCCACGGCGCGCTCGACGCTGGCGCGCGCGATCTTCCCGAGTCCGATGAAGCGCCCGAACGCCGGCAGGATCGCGCGATGCGAACCCAGCACGAAGCGGGGAAGCGATGCGGGCGGACCTCGCGTTAATGCGAATTGCGGCGCGATGCATTCGCGGCGCACAATCACAGGCACAATTGTAGTCGACTGCGCACGCCGTTCGACCTGGATCCCGCGATGCCGCGCTTCGCCGCCAACCTGTCGTATCTCTTTCACGAGGTGCCGTTCCTCGAGCGCTTCGGCGAGGCGGCACACGCGGGTTTCCGCGCGGTCGAATTCGCGTTCGCGTACGAATACCGGATCAACGAAGTCGTCGCGCAGCAGCGCGAGCATCGGCTCGAAGTCGTACTGATCAACGCGCCTCCGGGCAACTGGTCAGCGGGCGACCGAGGTCTTGCGTCGTTGCCGGGGCGCGAGCACGAATTCACCGCGAGCATCGCGAACGCGCTTCAGTACGCGCAAGCACTCGGCTGCACCCGCATTCACGTGATGGCGGGCGTTCTGCCACAAGACGCCGACGACGCGGAGCGCGGGCGCCGGATGCGTACGTATCTGCGCAACCTGCGCTTCGCCTGCGACGAGGCAGCCGCGCAAGGCGTCACGATCCTGATCGAGCCGATCAACCCGCGCGACGTCCCGGGCTACCTCATCAATACGCAGGCGCAGGCGCATTCTGTTCGAAGCGAGATCGGCACGAGCAATCTCAAGGTGCAGATGGATTTTTATCACGCGCAGATCGTCGAGGGCGACCTGACCGAGAAGGTGCGCCGCTACCTGCCGCACATCGGTCACATCCAGATCGCCGGCGTACCCGACCGGAACGAGCCCGACGCAGGCGAAGTGAACTACGGTTACGTCTTCAAGCTGCTCGACGAATTGCGCTACGACGGTTGGGTCGGTTGCGAATATCGGCCGGCGGAGGGCACGGCGGCGGGCCTGACGTGGCTCTACCGGTTGCTCGACCGGCGACCCTCGGCGCAGAAGGCGCCCGGCTGATCTTCAGACGCGAGAAAGACACCATGGCACTGGCATTTACCTGGCTTACGCCCGACTTTGCAACATCGGCGCAGTTGACCGCGGACGACATCGCGCAAGCGGTTGCCGCGGGATTCCGAAGCGTCATCAACAACCGGCCCGATTTCGAAGGCGGACCGTCGCAGCCGACCTCGCACGCGATGCAGCAGGCCGCCGCCGCCGCGGGACTCGGCTACGCTTTCCTGCCGGTGCAATCGGCGTATCAGACGCCCGATGAAATCGCGCGGATGCGCGCGTTGCTGCAGGAACTGCCGAACCCCGTGCTCGGATTCTGCCGCTCGGGTACGCGGACGGCGAACCTGTTTCGCGCCGCGTCGGCGCTCGACAAGTAAGACGTAAATGGGGTCAGAGCTGTAAGTATTGTGTCATAGCCCGTCACGCCTTCGACGCGAGGTTTTGCGACACGATACTTACAGCTCTGACCCCATTACTTCACCGATTGGGGCGCTCAGAGTGCGATGCTCATTCCGCCGTCGATCATGATCATCTGGCCGGTGATGTAGTCGGCCGCCGACGACGCAAGAAATACGGCGAGACCGGCGATTTCGCTCGGCTCTCCCCAGCGCCCGGCCGGCGTGCGCTGTTTCACCCACGCATCGAACGTCGGGTTGTCGAGCAGCGCGCGATTCATTTCCGTCGCGAAATAGCCGGGCGCGATCGCGTTCACCTGGATGTTGTGCGGTGCGAGTTCCACCGCCATGCCGCGCGTGAGTTGCCGGATTCCACCCTTGGCTGCCGTGTACGGAACGACGCCTGGTCGCGCGAATTCGGAGAGGAGCGACGCGATATGGATGACCTTGCCGCGCCGATTCTCGATCATCGCGGGCATGACCGCTTTCGCGACGATGTACGGCGCGGTCAGGTTCGTCGCGATGATCTCGTCCCATTCGCGCTTCGGGAAGTCGACCAGCGCATGGCGCCGCTGGATGCCGGCGTTGTTCACGAGAATGTCGATCGCGCCGATGCGCTTAGCGACCGCGGCGACGCCTTCGTGCACGGCATCTGTATCGGTGACATCGAACAATGCCGAATGCGCCGCGTGCCCCTCGCTCGCCAACGCCGACGTGGCAGCGGCGAGGGCGTCCGCGTTGCGGCCATTCACGATCACCGTCGCGCCCGCGGACCCCAGCCCGCGCGCGATCGCAAAGCCCAGGCCGCGGTGGGCGCCCGTGACGAGCGCGACACGACCCGACAGGTCGAACAGGTTGCCCATGGGCCTCGGCCGCTCGCTCTTGTCGCTTTCCTTCATCGCGGTGATCCTGGTTTAACGAGCGGGTGCATCATCGCGCCAGGCGTGTTGCGCCGCCACTTCGAGATCGGCGACCGTCCGGGGATGTCAGTGCACGGCAGCCGCGATTTTCGTCGCCGTTGAAGCTTCCGGCGCGCCGCGCAAGCGCGCGAGCAGCGTCGCTTCACGCGCCTTCGCATCCTTCAGGTGGCGGTCCTTCACGTGCCCATAGCCGCGGATGTGCTCGGGAATCGACGCGAGCGACACGGCGACCTCGTAGTTCTGCGGCGAGAGCCTCGACAATAGTTCGTCGACGAGCGTCTCGTACTGACCGATCAACGCGCGCTCCTGCCTGCGCTCCTCGGTCCTGCCGAAAATGTCGAGCGCGCCGCCGCGGAAGCGCCGCATCTTCGCAAGCACCCGGAAGACCGGCAGCATCCACGGCCCGTACGTCGATTTCTTCGGCTCGCCCGCTTTGCCTTCCGCCTTGTTCAACGTCGGCGGCGCGAGATGGAACTTGAGCTTGTAGTCGCCTTCGAATTGCGCGGCAAT
>JALYSS010000041.1 GCA_030854685.1 Pseudomonadota bacterium
GGACCGGACGCTCGGGGACGCGCTGCTAATCGTTCATATAACCTTGAACTCGGCGCTGTTCGCGGTGGTCTGTGTGCACGTCGTCGCGGCGATCAGGCATCATTTCGTCGATCGCGACGTCGTGCTCACCCGCATGCTTCCCATCGTCAAACGCAACGAGGCCGCCCGCCCATGATCGCTCGACACGTGCTGCAGTCAATGCTATGCGTCGTGGTCCTTGCGGCCGGCGTCGCGCACGCGGACGGCGTCGTCACGGACAAGAGCGAAATCGGCTTCACGATGAAGCAGATGGGGGTCAAGTTCGACGGCCGCTTCAGGAAATGGAAAGCCGACATCGTCTTCCAGCCGAAGGCGCTCGCCGCGTCGAAGGCCACCATCGACGTCGATCTCGGCAGCGTCGATCTCGCAAGCCGTGAATCCGAGACGGAAGCGGGCGGCCCGCTCTGGTTCGATACGGCGAAATTTCCGGTTGCACACTTCGCGTCGACTTCGATCCGGGATCTCGGCGGCGACAAGTACGAGGTCATCGGCAAACTGATGCTGAAAGGCATCACCCATGATTGCGTCGTGCCCATCACGCTCGCGACGGACGCCACGGGGAAGCGCGTCGCCGAGGGCACGTTCGCGCTCCCGCGGCTTAACTACCGGATCGGCGAAGGAGAATGGGCCGATACCGGGACGGTCGACAACGACATTCTCGTTCACGTCCGCATGGTACTTTCGCCATCCGCATGACGACGGTGGAATGGCACAATCGCGACGACTGTCAACCAGCGCGGGCACCGCGCCGACGAAGTTTGCAGGAACCCACTCATGAAGGAGCCATCGTGAACGCCCGCTTTTGCATCGCTTCGCTCGCATTCGTAACGGCCCTGCCTGCGGTCGCGGCCGAGGAGACGTACGTGCTGGATCCGGTCCATTCGCAGCCGTGGTTCGAGACCCGCCACATGGGATTCAGCGATCAGCTCGGAAGCTTCGTCAAATCCTCCGCCAAGGTGAAGATCGATCGCGCTGCGAAGAAGGGAACGGTCGACGTGACAATCGACGCGGCGTCGATCAGGACGTTCGATTCGACGCGGCTCGACGCGATCGTCAAGGGCGAGAAATTCTTCAACGTCGCGAAGTATCCGACGATCACGTTCAAGTCGGACGACGTCAGGTTCGACGGCGATCGCGTGATTGGCGTGGACGGCGAACTCACGATGCTTGGCGTGACAAAGCCCGTAATGCTCAAGGTCGAGAACTTCAAGTGTGGCCCGAATCCGTTCAACAGGAAACCGATGTGCGGCGGCGAGGCGACGGCGGTCATCAAGCGTTCCGATTGGGGAATGACGGGTGGCCTTCCGCTCGCGCCGGCTGACGAAGTGAAACTCATGATCCCCATCGAGGCGTACCAGGCGGAGCCCTAGCCCGGCACCGAGCTTACGGATCCCATTTACGCGGGCAGCAGGTACCCGTTCTCCCGCCGCACGGCGCCGACCCGTTCGAGATCGGCGATCAACTGCTCGGCGAGCGTCGCCGGGTCGAGCTTGAAAAAGCGCGCATTGAAGTCGCGGTAGATGCCGATCCGATTGACGTAGTCGGGCATCGACGCGAGTGGCAGCCGTTCCTGATCGAGCAGCGCAAACACGAGCACGACCTTCAGCGCGTGACGCGCGAGGCGCAACGGGTCGGCTTCGAACGCCGCCGTGCGCCGAAACGCGCGCTCGATCGCGGCGCCGACCTCCGCGAACGGCTCGCCATGTCCCGGGATCACCGACCGAACGTCGAGCCCGGCGATCATCGAAAGCGTCGCGCGCGTCGCCGGCAGTGCGGAAGGGTCGATCTCCGGCGGCATGACGAAACCGTAACCGTTGTGCCACAGTGCATCGCCGGATATCAGGATCCGGTGCTCGTCGTTGAAGAACACGAGCGCAGCCATGTCGTGACCGGGTGCGGCGAGCACGCGCCATTCGAGATCGCCCCAGACGCGCACCGTATCGGGTTGCAGGATTTCATCGACTCCGAATGGCTCGGCGCGCTGGTCCGCGTAATCGAGTAGCAGCGTGCGCTGATCCCACGCGGCAATGAGCGGCGCCTCGCCGACGGGTACGGCGATCGGGCAGCCGTACGCGCGACGCAATGCGGCGTTGCCGCCCATGTGATCGGAGTGGCAATGCGTGTTGACGAGCGTGGACAATGGCTCGCCATCGAGTCCCATCCGTGAGGAGACGAGCGCCAGCGTGAGCGGGGCGTGCTTGCCGTAGCCCGAGTCGATCACGACGCCGCCCTCGCGGCTTCGGAGGACGATCTGATTGGCGGAGAGCCAGTCGCGTACGAACACGTGCATCTGCGGAGGAAGCGGAAGTTGCATCTCGACTTCGACACCTCAGGTGAGCTTGCCGAGAAACTCGCGGATCAACGCGACGCGGTCGGCGAGCGTCGGTGCGGCGCGCTCGATCCGGAGGCGATCGGGCCCCGCAAAACGGATCCGGCCGTCCTTCTGGACGAGCAGGATCAGCCTGCCTGCGTCGAACGGCGGTTCCTTGACGAATTGCAGCATCGAGCGCTCGGGTGCCGCATCGATCTTCGTCACGCCGAGCGGACGCGCGACGAGGCGCAGCCGATGGCAGGCGATCAACGCCTGCGCCGGTTCGGGTGTCGGGCCGAAACGGTCGACCAACTCTTCGCGCAGCAAGTCGAGTTCGTCGATCGATTCACAGCTCGCGAGGCGCTTGTAGAGCACGAGCCGCTCGTGGATGTCGCTGCAATATTCCTGCGGCAGACGCGCCGGCGCATGCAGGTTGATTTCGGTTGTCACGCCGAGCGGCTGCGACAGATCCGGCTCACGGCCGGCCTTCAACGCGGACACTGCAGCCTTCAGCATGTCCGCGTAGAGCTGAAAGCCGATCTGCTGCATTTCACCTGACTGCTCGTCACCCAGGACCTCGCCGGCGCCACGGATTTCAAGGTCGTGCATCGCAAGGTAGAACCCGGAGCCGAGGTCTTCCATCATCTGGATCGCCTCCAACCGCTTCTTCGCCTGCGCCGACAGCGCTTCGTGCGGTGGCGTCAGCAGGTACGCGTACGCCTGGTGATGCGAGCGGCCGACGCGCCCGCGGAGCTGATGGAGCTGTGCCAGGCCGAAGCGTTCGGCGCGGTCGATGATGATCGTATTCGCGGTCGGCACGTCGATGCCCGTCTCGATGATCGTCGAGCAGACGAGGAGGTTCACGCGTTGTGCATAGAACTCGCGCATCACGTGCTCGAGCTCGCGCTCGCCCATCTGGCCGTGCGCGACCGCGATGCGGGCTTCCGGCAGCAGTTGCGCCAACCGCTCCGCCGTGGTTCGGATCGTGTCGATATCGTTGTGCAGGAAATAGATCTGGCCGCCGCGCTTCAGCTCCCGCAGCGCCGCTTCGCGCACGATTCCGGTCGAATAAGATGCGACGAACGTCCTGATCGCGAGCCGGCGTTGCGGCGCCGTCGCAATGACCGAGAAGTCGCGGATGCCTTCGAGTGACATCGCGAGCGTGCGCGGTATTGGCGTCGCGGTCAGCGTGAGCACGTCCACTTCCGCACGCAGCCGCTTCAACTGCTCCTTCTGCCGCACGCCGAATCGATGCTCCTCGTCGATGATGACAAGGCCCAGGTTCTTGAACTTGACGTCGGCCTGGATCAGCTTGTGCGTGCCGATGACGAGGTCGACGCGGCCGTTGGCAAGTCCTTCGATGACCGCCTTCACTTCCTTCGTAGAACGGAAGCGGGACAGCTCGGCAAGCTTCACCGGCCAGTCGGCGAAGCGATCGGAGAACACCTGAAAATGCTGTTCGGCAAGAAGCGTCGTGGGCACGAGCAGCGCCACCTGCGCTCCATCGGCGAGCGCGACAAACGCCGCGCGCATCGCCACTTCAGTCTTGCCGAATCCAACGTCACCACAGACGAGGCGGTCCATCGGTCGCCCGGAGGATAGGTCGGCGATGACCGCATCGATCGCCGCCTGCTGGTCGGGCGTCTCCTCGAATCCGAATCCTTCGGCGAACGCTTCGTAGTCGTGCGGCTTGAACGAGAACGCGTGGCCGTTCCGCGCCGCGCGCTGCGCGTAGAGATTCAGCAATTCCGCGGCGGTGTCGTGCGCCTGCTGCGCGGCCTTGCGCTTCGCTTTTTCCCATTGCCCGCTGCCGAGCTCGTGCAGCGGCGCCGCGTCGGGCGACGCGCCGCTGTAGCGACCGATGACGTGCAGGTTTGCTACCGGAACGTAGAGCTTCGCATCATTCGCGTAAATCAGCTCGAGGAATTCCGTTGCGCCGTCGCCTACGTCGAGCGTGACGAGCCCGAGATATCGCCCGATGCCGTGTTCTTCGTGCACCACCGGATCGCCGATGCGCACCTCCGACAGGTCGCGCACCATCGCGTCGACGTTCGAGCGGCGCCCGGTGTCGCGCTTGCCGCGGCGCACGACGTTTGCATACAACTCCGCTTCGGTGACGAAGGCGAGGCGGGCGGCGGGCCACGCAAAGCCGGCATTAAGCGGTGCGGCGGTCAGCGCGACCTTGGCGTCCGCGGCGACAAATTCGGCAAAGGTATCGACGGTTGCGGGGCGCACGCCGTATTCCGCGAAATACTGCTGCATCGTTTCACGGCGCCCGGCGCTTTCCGCGATGACGAGCATTCGACCGTCGAGCATCGTGAGGACACCCTTCAGCGCGGCGAGCGGATCGTCGGCGCGACGGTCGACCTGGACGGATGGCAAGCGACGAGTCGGTGCGTCGGGCGCGAGCGCCGCATCCGCTTTCGCAGCCGGAACGTCGATGCGCGCGAGTGCTTTGATCCCTCCGCGAAACTCGTCGTGTGGGAGGAATAGTTCCTGTGGGGGCAACAGCGGTCGTGCCTTGTCCCCGCGCATCAGTCGATAGCGCGCTTCGGTGTCCTGCCAGAAGCGCTCGATGGCGCCGTCGACGTCGCCGTGCAGCGCGACGATTGACTCCGGCGGGAAGTAATCGACGAAAGTCGCGGTCGCGTCGAAGAAGAGCGGCAGGTAGTACTCGATGCCGCCGGGAGCGACACCCGTGCTGATGTCCCTGTACAGCGGCGAACGCGACGGATCGCCCTCGAACACCTCGCGGAAGCGCCCGCGAAAGCGCGTGCGCCCCGCCTCGTCGAGCGGAAACTCGCGCGCGGGCAAAAGCCGCACGTCGCGCATCGGATAAAGCGTCCGCTGCGAATCGGCATCGAACGTCTTGATGCTCTCGATCTCGTCGCCGAACAGGTCGAGGCGATAGGGGAGCGCCGCGCCCATCGGATAAAGATCGATCAGGCCCCCGCGGATGCTGAATTCGCCCGGCGAGACGACTTGCGTGACGTGTGCGTAACCGGCGAGCGCGAGCTGCGCCCGCAGCGCGTCGACGTTCAGCTTCTCGCCTTGCGTCAGAAAAAACGTGTGCGCGGCGAGAAACGACTGCGGTGCCAGGCGATAGAGCGCCGTCTGCGCCGCAACGAGTGCCAGGTCGCATTCGCCGCGCGTAATCCGGTAGAGCGTTGCAAGCCGCTCGGACACCAGGTCCTGATGCGGCGAGAAATGGTCGTAGGGCAGCGTCTCCCAGTCGGGAAAGACGCCGACTGCAAGGGTGGGCGCAAACCACGCGATTTCATGGGCGAGGCGCGTCGCGGCCAGCGCGTCGGAGCAAACGATCGCCAGCATTCGTCGCTGTCGCCGCGCGGCAAGACCGGCCTGTGCGAGCGCGAGCGCATCGGCCGATCCGGCAAGCGGCGGGAGCGCGAGCCGCCGCCCGCTCTCCGGCAATAGCGGGACGAGCGGCGGCAGCGTCGCAAACGGATTTGCGAGCGGTGGTTGGTCGGCGACGGGTACGCGGGTTACCGGAAGAGACGCGGAGGCGGCCGTCGCAGCATCGGTCGAGGCCGTCGGCATGCGAAAAACGCGGATGCGATGAGCGCCGCTGGGCCGTCCCAAGGCGCGAATCCCGCCCCCTTCGGGGCAGCGCCAGCGGCAAAGCCGCCAGCGTGGGGGGGAACATGCACGTCGCGATCGGCAATTATACGCGTGACATCGTGGGGTCCATGGGGTCAGAGCTGTATGGATTGTGTCGCAGAAGCTAGCGACGAACGCGTGACAGGTTACGGCACAATACTTACAGCTCTGACCCCATTACCGGCGCTGACCCCATTACCGGAGTGCGCCCGTAGCGATCCTCGAACCGTACGATGTCGTCTTCGCCGAGGTAATCGCCACACTGCACTTCGATGATCACGAGCGGATCTGCGCCGCGGTTTTCGAGTCGGTGCCGCGTTTCGATCGGGATGAAGGTCGACTCGTTGGGATGCACGTCGAACTCGCGTTCGGCGTTGGTCACGCGCGCGACGCCGCGAACGACCACCCAGTGCTCGCTGCGACGATAATGCATCTGCAGTGACAGCGCTGCGCCGGGGCGCACCTCGATGCGCTTGATCTTGAAGCCCGGCGCCTCTTCGAGGAGCGTGTACGCGCCCCACGGCCGGCTCACCGTTCGGTGCAGCTTGTAGGCCTCGTGTCCGCGCGCCTTCAGTTCGCCGACGACCTCCTTGACGCGCTGCAGATGATCGCGATGCGCGACAAGGACGGCATCCGCCGTCTCGACGATCACGAGATTCTCGACGCCGACCGTCGCGACGATGCGATCAGCCGCGTGCACGTAGGTTCCCCGCGTCGCGATTGCGACGCGCTGGCCCTGGCCGCGATTGCCGTCGCCATCGGCAGTCGTGAGGTCGGCGACGGCCTGCCATGAGCCGACGTCGCTCCAGTCGAAGCTGCCGCGAACGACGGCTACTTCGCCTGCTTCCGCCGCGCGCTCCATGATTGCGTAGTCGATCGAAATGTCCGGAACGGCAGCGAAGAGCGCGGCGTCGATTTCCAGCATCTGCGACGTATCGAGTCCCATCACGGCCTGCGCAACGGGCCGTACGGCGGCGAGCACACCCGGCGCATGACGCGCGAACGCGTCGAGAACCGCATCCGCCGTGAACGCGAACATGCCGGAGTTCCAGACATAATGCCCTGCGGTCAGGTACTCGCGGGCGAGCGCGGCTGCCGGCTTTTCAACGAAACGTCGCGCCCGATACGCGGGAGGCGCGTGGCCTTCGACAGGCTCCAGCAACGCACCGCACTCGATGTAGCCGAAGCCCGTGTCGGGATGCGTCGGCGCGATGCCGAAGGTCACGAGCGTCCCGGTTGCGGCGAGATTTCGCGCGCGACCGACCGCGCTGGCGAACGCGCGCTGATCGCGAATCAGGTGATCCGCGGGCATGACGAGCAGCACGCGATCGCCTAAACCGCGCGCCTGCGCGCACAGGGCACCGAGCGCCACCGCGGGCGCCGTGTTGCGACCGAACGGCTCCAGCAGATAGACAGACTCGGCCGAACGTTCCATTCCGGCATATGTATCCTTCGTATGGAAGTAGTAATCGCGATTGGTGACCGTGAACAACATGTCGACACCCTCGAGCGCCAATGCGCGACATGCGGTTTTGCCGAGCAGTGTTCCGCCGTCGGGCAGCGGCATGAAGGGCTTCGGCGCTGCTTCGCGCGACAGCGGCCACAGGCGCGTGCCGGCGCCGCCGGAAAGAATCATCGGGAGAAGTGACGCGTTGTTCATATCGTTCAACCGAATTGAGGCTCACAACTGTAGCGCACCGAGCGCTGTAGGACAAACCGGGACAATATGTTCCGCCGTGCGCCGATACGGACCTTGAAAATTTTTCCCTACGATGCGTCTGTTGCGACAAACCCTTCAAAAGGAATTCTTCAATGCCCTTTCACGAAACGCTGACCGCTGAATCGACCAACGACATCGTCGTCACGCTGCCGTTCGTGGTCGCTGCGCGTGCCGCGTCCGCCCCGGCGCTTGGACGTTTCGGACGCCTGTATGGCAGCTCGACCGTCATGCAGGACGTCTATCGGATGATCGAGAAGGTCGCGCCCACCGAGGCCACCGTTTTTATCACCGGCGAATCGGGCTGCGGCAAGGAACTCGTTGCACGCACGATACACGAGCGCAGTCCGCGTGCGCGCGGCGCATTCGTCGCGATCAATTGCGGCGCCATTCCGCAGAATCTCATCGAAGCCGAGTTGTTCGGTCACGAACGCGGTGCGTTCACCGGAGCCAATCGGCAACATCGCGGCTGTTTCGAGCGCGCCGAGGGTGGAACTCTGTTCCTCGACGAAATCACGGAAATGGCAACCGAGATGCAGGTACGGCTCCTGCGTGTCCTCGAGATGGGTCGCTTCACACGGGTGGGTGGCGACGGCGAGATAAAGACGAATGTGCGAGTGTTGACCGCCACCAATCGCGATGCCTTGGACGCCGTGCGCGACGGCCGGCTCCGCGAAGACCTCATGTATCGCCTCGCGGTGTTTCCGATCGTGATGCCGCCCCTGCGCGACCGCGAGGGCGACACCGAGTTGCTCGCTGAGCATTTCCTGCAGAACCTGAACGTCGAAACGGGGACGTCGAAGCGTTTTTCGCGTGCGGCGCTCACGACGATTCGCGCCTATCACTGGCCGAGCAATGTGCGCGAGCTGAAGAATGCCGTGCACCGTGCATACATCATGGCCGACGAACTGGTCGAGCTGGATCTTTCCGGCCTTGCCTGTCCGGCGGTCGAAGGTGAATGCCTGCGGGTGCCGGTCGGAACGCCGCTCGCCGAAATGGAACGGCAGGCGATCTTTGCGACGCTCGATCATTGTCGCGGCAACAAGCGGCGTGCCGCCGAAATGCTGGGCGTGAGCCTGAAGACCCTTTATAACCGGCTCACCGCGTACCAGGCCGAAGGTGCTCGACTCGCATCCATGTAAGCTGGAATCGCGCGATTTACGGGATTACGGGCATTCGATGATCCGAATCTTGATCGCAGACGATCACGCCATCGTCCGAGCCGGGCTACGGCAGTTTATCGCCGACCAGGTGGACATGGAGGTCGCGGCCGAGGCCGCGAGCGGCACGGAGACGGTAGCCGCGGTGCGTGCGGGCGATTTCGACGTCGTGCTGCTCGACATCTCGATGCCCGACAAGAATGGCATCGACACGCTGCGGCTGCTGCGTCACGTGAAGCCGGAGTTGCCCGTTTTGATGCTTTCCGCCTACGGCGAGGACCAGTACGCGGTGAATCTCTTGCGGGCGGGCGCATCGGGTTACCTGAACAAGGAGGCGGCGTCGACGCAACTCGTCGGCGCGATTCGCACCGTCGTCCAGGGACGCAAATACGTGAGCCCCACGCTCGCGCAGATCCTGGCTGATGGCGTTTCCGGCGATGGCGAAAAGCCCCTGCACGCGGAACTGTCGCAGCGGGAATTCCAGATTTTTTGCAAGCTTGCAGCCGGCGCGGCGGTTTCGAAGATTGCGGACGAGCTGAACCTGTCGGTGAAGACGGTCAGCACGTATCGCACGCGAATTCTGGAGAAGATGGCGATGAAGTCGAATGCGGACCTCACGTATTACGCCATCAAGAACGGCCTGATTGAATAGGAATCACCGGCTCTTGCGCTTGCGCCCCTGAGCGTTGCGAGTCCCGATGGACGATAAGCACGATGCAATTTACAGGCATACCTTCCGTTGGCGAAGAGCCGGTGCGTGTCGCTGGGTCGGCGGATCATTCAGACGTGGATAACGATTCTTATCTGCGCGTGTTGCTCGTCGAGGATTCGCCGCTCATTCGCGAGCGGCTGGCTGAATCTATTGCCGATCCCGGACGCATCGAGATCATCGGCCAGGCCGACAGTGAGCAGGCGGCGATCGGCATGCTGTCCGCAGCACCTTGGGACGCAATGGTCCTTGATCTTCAGTTGCGTCACGGAACCGGACTCGGTGTCCTGCGCGCGCTGATTTCGCGCCGTCCGCCGAACACGAAAGTGATCGTACTCACCAATTACGCGTTTCCGCAATATCGCGCGAAGAGCATGGCGCTCGGCGCAGATTATTTCTTCGACAAGGCGCGCGAATATCACCGCGTGCGCGAAGTGCTCGACGATCTCGCGTCGGAGCGCGAGTTCGGCATGCACTGAGTCGCGGCGTGCGGCGCGTACCGACCGCGTCGGCGTCTCGCTTACCCAGGATGCAAGAATTTCCGGTGACCGGATGCGACGTTGCACGGCGCACCGGAAAGCCGTACCGAAGCCACTGTTGTGTAAAGGTTTTTGCTATGGCACGCCGGCTGCATAGCCAACGTTTGGCCGACCGCACACGCGGCTGCGCAAGATGAACAACTCCACGAAAGGGGAAACCATGAAACGCTTTATTGCACTCGCGCTAGCCGCGACATTCGTCCTTCCGTCGTTTGCACTGCTTTCGGGCTGCAACACCATGGAAGGCGCCGGCAAAGACGTCCAGGCCGGTGGCGCCAAGATCAAGGAAGAGGCCCAGGAAAACAAGAAGTACTGACCAGTAAGCGCGTAACGGGATGGCGTCTGGAGTCGATACCGGCTTCCGACGCCGTTTGCATATGGAGAACTACCCGGAACCACCGCCACCTCGACGTCAGCGCTCGGCGACCACCGCGCTGATCGTGCTGGCGGCGCTCGCCGTCTGCGCGGCCGCCAAGATCGCCGCGCCGTTCCTGATTCCGGTCGTCGTCGGGATGCTCGCGAGCTACTCGCTGAAGCCGCTGGTCGCGGCACTGGAGCGCGCATATATTCCTCGCGCGCTTGGCGCGGCCGTCGTGCTGCTCGTGCTGACCGGGCTCGTCGCCGGTGCCTTCTTCCTGCTGCGCGACGACGCCGGCGCGGCGCTTGCCGAACTGCCGAACGCCGCACACAAGATCCGGGTCGCGGCGCACGAAAACGCGCTCGAGCCGGCCGGTCCGGTGGGACACGTCCGCGAAGCGGCCGCCGAGTTGAGCCGCGCCGCTGTCGAAGCCACGAGCGGCGGGGCGACGCCGGTGATGCGACCCGCGCCGACACCGCCGAGCGAACTACAGCAATGGTTGAGCGACCAATCCTCGAAGGCGCTCGAGATCGTGGTCCAGATCGGCGTTGCGGGCATCCTCGCCTATTTCCTGCTGGCCGCGGGCGACACGTTTCGGCGCAAGCTCGTGCATGTCGCGGGTCCCACGCTGGCGGCGCGCCGTATCACCGTCGAGATCCTCGATGAAATCGACGCGCAGGTGCAACGCTACCTGCTGACGATGCTGATCATCAACACGCTGATCGGCATCGCGACATGGGGCATCCTGATCGCGTTTGGCGTCGACCATGCGGGGCTTTGGGCGGTCGTCGCCGCGGTCGTCCACCTCATTCCGTACGCCGGCTCGGCAGTGACGATCGTTGCGACCGGCGTCGCGACGTTTGTCCAGTTCGAGAACATCGGCCGTGCTTTGCTCGTCGCCGGATTGATCGGCGTCGCGTCGACGCTGATCGGCATGGGATTGAGCGCGTGGATGCTGGGACGTGCATTTCGCATGAACGCCGTAGCCGTCTTCGTATCGTTGCTGTTCTTCGGCTGGCTTTGGGGCGGGTGGGGCTTGCTGGTCGGTGTTCCGCTTTTCGCCGTCGTCAAGACGACCGCCGACCGCATTCCTTCGCTCGAACGGCTCGCGTCGCTGCTGACTGACGAGCGACGCAACGAGCAGCGTCCGGTTACGCCGGCCTCGGCGAAAAGCTGACTTGTCCTACAACTCGCACCGATCGTCCATCGACACCCGCGAATTTTTCAACGCTCCACGCAATTTCACTGCGTAACATATTGAAACGTCGACTAATTTTGCGGGCACGACGTTTGCATATGTTCGGCGTCACCAATGAACGGAGAGCAATATGTCCAAACTGATGATCAGCTTGCTGGCTGCGGCCGGGATCGCTTTCGCGGGAACGGCGAGTGCGGCGGATACGTCCACGATGTCGCGCGACACGTACAAGGCCGACAAGGACAAGATCGAAGTGCAATACAAGGCCGACGAAGACCAGTGCTCGTCGATGTCGGGCAACGCCAAGGACATCTGCAAGGCGGAAGCCAAGGGCAAGGAAAAGGTTGCGAAGGCCGAGCTCGAGGCGAACTACAAGAACACCGACCGGGCGCGCTATGACGCACGCGTCGCCCAGGCGGACGCCGACTACAACGTCGCGAAGGAAAAATGCGATGACATGTCGGGTAACCAGAAGGACGTGTGCGTGAAGCAGGCAAAGGCGGCGCATACGAAGGCGAAGTCCGGCGCGAAGGTTGCGCGGGTCGACAGCCAGACCAGCCACGACGCAGCGAACAAACGCGCCGAAGCCCGGCAGGACGCGCGCGACGACACGCGTGAGGCGCAGTACAAGGTTGCGGTGGAGAAGTGCGACGTGATGGGCGGCACCGCGAAGGATCAATGCGTCAAGGACGCGAAGGTCCATTACGGCCGCATGTAGGATCGAGTGCTCGAAGTGGACAAGCGGTCGGGTGATTCCCGGCCGCTTGTACTTATATGGCGGCGGAACTGGGGGCGAGGAGAGCGACGGGTTCACGCGCAGTCTCGACACCCGCGGGCTGCGCGATGACCTTCGGCAATGGAATAAAGACTTCGACCGTCGTGCCGCTGCCCGCGCGGCTGCTGATCGTGAACGTGCCGTTCAGCGTCCGCACACGCTGACGCATGCCGATGATCCCGTGCGAAAGCCGGTTCGATTCGACGCCCGCGGGCAATCCCGTGCCGTCGTCATGGACGATCAGCGAAACGCCTTCGTCGTCGCCGAGCAGTTCGACGTCGACGGTACGTGCGCTCGCGTATTTGACGATGTTGGTAAGCGCCTCCTGAACAATCCGATAGACCGCGATCGACACCTCAGGCGGCAACTCGAGTTCAGCCAGGTTCAATTCGCATTGCAACCCGGCTCGCTCGCAGGTTTGCCTGACCTGCCAATCGAGCGCGGAGGAGATGCCGAGGTTATCGAGGAGCGTCGGTCGCAATTCCTCGATGATCCGCCGTTTCATTTCGACGCCTTCGTCGAGAATCGTGAGTGCGCGATTGAGCTTCTCGGCCGCTTCCGGCTGCGTCGTCTTGCATCGCTGCATGGCCCACGCGACGTCCATCTTGGCACCGACCAGGATGCCGCCCATCTCGTCGTGGATGTCGCGCGCAAGCCGTGACTTTTCCTCTTCCCGCACCGTCTGCAAATACGTCGACAACTCGGACAGCTCCTCGGTGCGCGTCGCGACTTCCTGTTCAAGCCGGCGCTGTTCCTCGACGAGCGTGCGTCGCTTGGCGTCCCGCGCGCTGATTTCGCGCCGCGCGAGTGCCCACACGACGAACAGCAGCGCGATCGTAAATGCCGTCATCGTCAGCATGCCCACTCGACCGAACTCGATGTCCTGCGCCCAACGCGCGCCGCCGCTGAGCGACGACTCGCGCAGTTCGTCGAGGATGCTTTGCGCCTGGCTAAGGATCTCCTCCGTCTGTCGCTGGCCGAGCCCTGTGTCGATCAACTGGAGGGCCGCCTCGCGGCCGTTGCGTTCGTTCAGGGCCAGCGTCGATTCGAGCTCGTTCAACTTCCTGCCGATCAACGCGTTCAGCTGGCCGGCATGATCGATCATCACGGCGGTGCCGTTGGCGTTGATCAATTTACGCAGCCGCCTGAACGTCTGATCGATTCTCGGCAATGACGTCCTGTACGGCTTCAGATAGGACGGATCACCGGTGAGCAGGAACCCGCGTTGCCCCGACTCGGCTTCGCCGATCAGCGCCAGCGTTTCGTTGACCACGGTCTCCATCTCCAGCGCATCGGACATCGCCCTGTTCGCGAACTCGAGGCGGCGGTAACCGATCTCGGCGAACCCAAGCACGCCGAGCGACACGATGACGCCCAGCGCCAAGGGGACAAGCACACGCAGGGGGACAAGCCGTTGCATCGGGCCGTTTGCCTGGTAAATGACGCTCAACGAACGGAAGCTTTGCACTATACGTTGGCTGGGTACCCATCTCAAGCGGGCGCTGCGGGCGTCCGAGTTGGTCTTACAGGCGTATCGGGTGACCGCCGATATGGCCTTGGGTCGCAATTCATTAGAGTTTGATCATCTACGGTGCTTCGGTGTGGGCCGGTGAGGGCGCGATGTTGAAATGGGGATTTGTGTTTTTTCTGCTCGCGGTCCCGAGCGGCGTTCTTGGCGTCGTCGACACGGATGTGACGACCGCAGTGCTGGCGCAGGTCCTGTTCTTTGGCAACGTCGTGCTATTCGTCGTATTCACCTTGCTCGGCTCGATGGTGCCCAAACCGGTCGACGCGCTCGTCCAGGGATCGCGGAGACCACCGCGGACATCAAACTGATCGTCTCCCTCCCCCTCGTGCCCAAACGAGGGGTCCTCGACGCCGCTGCCACATTGCGGCGTCTTTTTTGTGCGGAAACCGCCGTCACCTGGATGGGCGACCGCTATCCTTTTCGAGAGCCGGGCTCGAGTAGTTGTTGCCTTGGCCCGCCTTGGGCATCCCGGTCGATTCTTGCTGGGCGGTGAGTGCGCCGCGCGGGTTATTGGCGGCCGTGTCGCGCGTGGTCGCGGGCTCGCTGCCTTGCGTGCCGGAGGACATCGCAGCCTTCTTGGCCGCATCCCCCTTCTCCGTATCCGACGCCTGCGCGACCCCTAGCTGCACCTTGGCGACTTCGGCCTGGCTCGCCGGGGCGCCTTCCTTGCTGGGGGGCAGGTGGACGGCAGCGTTCCCCGCCGCCGCGTCCGCGAATGCGACAGACGCATTGGTGCCGGGCGCCGCGGCATTCGCGTTAGCCGGGATCGGTCCTCGCTCGGCAGGCGCCGGTGGAGCGCTTGGTGACACGATCGGCGCGGTAATGGCCAAGGGATCTTTCACGCCGTTGGGGACGGACGTCGTGCGATTCGGGTCGGTACGATTGCATGCGGCGAGCGCGAGCGTCACCCCGGCAAGTACGAAAACGGTCGATGGTTTCATGCGAACTCCATGGATGGATGAGTGCGATGCGCGCATCGCGAATGCCCGAACGAGCAAACGCAAGAACAGCCGGGCGTCAGCGACCAACGTAACGCGCGCGATGCCGGAAAAGTAGCGGCCGGGGACCGATTCTCGTGTAGGAACTCCCCGACGATCGGGCAGCAATTGCAGTCGCGGCGCGCAATCGGGTACATCCCACGCGCTCGAGTGTGGGCTAAGCATCTGGTTCCGGGCGCGATTTCGCCTTGCATCACGTGGCATGAATGCTGCAAGCCCTGCATGCGCGGAGCCACCTTCGGTGAGTTCCCTCAATCCGTTCAAGGAGGTCGAGATGCTTTACTACGCCGTCGTCTTTTTTATCATTGCATTGATCGCCGCGCTCTTTGGTTTCGGCGGTATTGCCGCCGGTGCGGCCGGAATCGCGAAGATTCTTTTTGTTGTTTTCCTGATTGTCGCGCTCGTCACGTTCCTGCTGTCGCTCGCACGACGCTGAATCCGAGCCGAACATGGAAGAGAATGCTCAAACACTGCCCGTCGGCGGGAACGGAAACCTTTCGCCGATGCCTAAACCCGTGACGCCCGACTTCGAGCAATTGACGCGGGATTTCCGCGCGTTCGTCGCCGATTGCGAAACGCTATTCAAGAATGCGACGACGTTGTCCGGCTCGGGTGCGGCAGTCGCGCGCGCGCAGCTCACGGATAAGATGGCCGCCGGGAAAATCAAGCTCGAAGCAATGCGCACGACGGCGAGCGATCGCGCGACGCGAACTCGTGCAGTGACCGAGGAATACGTGCGACGTGAACCGATGAAGGCGGTCGCCTGCGCGGTTGCGACGGGCGTCGTTCTGGGATTCCTGATGTTCCGACGCTGAGGAGCAAGACCATGCCGAATAACAACAACCCGGAGAAGCCCACGCCGTTTCTGACCGACGTCGCCACGCTGCGCGAGCGCGCTCGACAGCATCTCCAGTCGGGTGCCGTGACACAGAACTACGGCGCCGATCCAAAGGTCGTGATCGAGGTGCTCAACGCGGCGCTCGCCACCGAAATTGTGTGCGTGCTGCGGTATAAACGCCACTATTTCATGGCGCAGGGCATTGCGTCAGAATCGGTGAAGCTGGAATTCGCGGAGCACGCGACCGAGGAGCAGGAGCACGCCGATCGTATTGCGGAGCGGATCGTGCAATTGGGCGGTGAACCGGATCTCAACCCGGACACGCTGACCAAGCGCAGCCACTCCGAGTACAAGGAAGGCCATACGCTCGTCGAAATGCTGCGCGAGGATCTCGTTGCGGAGCGGGTAGCGATCGAAAGCTATCGCGAGATCGTCGAATGGCTGCACGGCAAGGATTCGACGACGAAGCGGATGATCGAGGAAATCCTGGCGGTCGAGGAAGAGCACGCCGACGATATCCATTCACTGTTGTCGGGAATGAAGGGTTGATATCCTGACGTCGCGCCTTTCACGTTCAACCGGTCACGCCGAGAACGGAGTAGTCGTTCTTCAAGAGGAGTATCATGGAAGGTTCCAGCGCTCGCCGGTTCTCCGGCGCGCCCGCTTCGTTACCGGGGGTGTACTGGTTTCGACGGGGGTATTGAAGCAGCGCGGGGCATGCCGAGGCGCTTGTCCTCGTAAAAC
>JALYSS010000060.1 GCA_030854685.1 Pseudomonadota bacterium
TTCCATTTCCTGAAGCGGCCGTCGAACTTGACCCCCATCTGCTTCATCGTGAAGCCGATTTCGCTCTTGTCCGCGACGACGCCGTCCGCGTGCGCGGCGCCGGCCGCAAGGACCACGATGCATAGCATTGACTGCAGCACGTGTCGAGCGATCATGGGCGGGCAGCCTCGTTGCGTTTGACGATGGGAAGCATGCGGGTGAGCGCGGCGTCGCGATCGACGAAATGATGCCTGATCGCCGCGATGACATGCACACAGACCACCGCGAACAGCGCCGAGTTCAAGGTTATGTGAACGATCAGCAGCGCGTCCCCGAGCGCCCGGTCCTTCGCCACAAGGTTCGGCAGCGGAATGACGCCCAGGTAAACCACCTGGACACCGGTCGCGGAGCTGTACAGCCAGCCGCTGATCGGGATGACGAACAGCAAAAGGTACAGCAACGCATGCGATGCGACCGCTGCCCGCCGCTGCCACGCGGGCATCGGAATCGGCTCGGGATGCGGGTGAATCGCGCGCCACGCGACGCGAAGCGACGTGAGCAGGAAGATCGTGATGCCGATCGACTTGTGAAACAGATACCAATGCAGCTTCCGGGGTGAAACAGGAAGCGCCACCATCGACAGCCCCAGCAGCAGATTGACGACGATCAACGCCGCCGTCACCCAGTGCAGCGCAATCGCGCCGCGGTTGTACCTTTCGCTCACATCCGATCCAGTGTTCGCTGTTCCATTTTCCTCGCCTGCGCCTGTCGCGCGGGAATGTATAACAGCTGCGTTCGCCGACCTATTCCTCTCACGGCGCCTTTCGCGGCTTCATCCGCCACGCGCAACCGTGGTGATGAACGTCCGCACGCCGTCGAGCAGCATCTGCACGGCGAGCGCCGTCAGCACGAGCCCCATCAACCGCTCCACCGCGATCATCCCGCGCTCGCCCAGCACTCGCTGCAACCGATAGGCGGCAACCAGAACGGCGGTCGCGACGAGCATCGCGGCGGTCAGCGCGATCACCCACGCGAGTCGATGCGACGGATCGCGCGACACCATCAGCATGACGGTCGCGAGCGCGGACGGGCCGGCGATCGATGGGATTGCAAGCGGAACGAGAAATGGCTCCTCGCCCGGCGGATCGCCAAACACGCCTTCCGGATGCCGGAACACCATTCGCAGCGCGATCAGGAACAGGATGATGCCGCCGGCGATCGCGAGCGACACTTCCGAGAGCTGCAGCCACGCGAGGAACGTCTGTCCGCCGAACATGAACGCGAGCAGGATCACGTAGGCAGCCAAGCATTCGCGCAGCACGACGCGCGTGCGGCGTGCCGCCGGGACGTTCGAGAGCGCCGACACGACGATCGGCACGTTGCCGAACGGATCGATGACGAGCAGCAACAATACGGCGGCGGAAAAGATCTCGGCGATCGGCATTCAGTCCCCCATGACCACGCCTTCGCGCCGAGGGTCGGCGCCGCCGATCCAGCCGGTGCGCGTACGCACGATCGCCTGCACGCCGCTGGTCTGCCGGATGACGCGCACCTCGTGGCCGAGTGCCCGCAATTTCGGCGCGAGTGCTGCCACTGCGGTGTCTTTCTCGAGCTCCGTTGGCCCGTTCCGACTGCCGAAATTCGGCAGCGCGGTGGCCGCCTGCGGATCGAGCTTCCAATCGATGATCGCGAGCAGCATCTTGACCACGTAATCGATGATCGCGCTGCCGCCGGGCGAACCCGTGATGATCGCGACCCGGCCCGCGCGGTCGTACACGATCGTGGGCGCCATCGACGAGCGCGGACGCTTGCCCGGCTCGACACGATTCGCGACCGGCTTGCCGTGGTCGAGCGGCACGAACGAGAAGTCGGTCAGTTCGTTATTGAGCAGAAAGCCGCCTTCGGTCATCAGCCGGCTGCCGAAGCCGTTTTCGATCGTCGTCGTCATCGACACCGCGCTGCCATCGCGGTCGACGATTGCGATCTGCGACGTCGACGGAAAATCGGCGGCGGCATCGCTCCCCCACGCCCATTGACGCGCATTGGCGCCATGACGCGCAGGGTCGCCGGGCAACGCGGTGCCGATGCTGCGGTTCGTGGAGATCAGCATCGAGCGTGCGTGCAGATAGTCGCCGTCGAGCAATCCCGCGGGTGCGCGGAAGAAATCCGGATCGGCCATATAGACGCTGCGATCCGCATACGCGAGCCGCTCGGCCTCGCTTGCGAAATGCGCGCTCCAGAACGACGCGGGGCCCATCGCAGCCACGTCGTAGGGCTCGAGCATCTTCAGGACCTGCAGGACCGCGAGACCGCCGGAGGATGGCAGCGGCATGCCGCACACGCGATAGCTTCGGTAATCGTCGCAGACGGGCTCACGCACCTTCACCCGATATCGCGCGAGATCGGAATGCGCCAGGTCGCCGGGGTTTCGCGTCGCCTGGTCGGCGGTACGCAGAATGTCGTCGGCGATCGGTCCCGTGTAGAAGGCTTTCGGGCCCTGCGCGGCGAGTAGCCGCAACGTGCGCGCATACGCGGGATTTCGCAGAAGCGACCCGGTCGCACGCGCGTGGCCCTCTGGCGTGATGAAGTAGTCGCGAGCGCGTGCCTGCGACCAATGTGTTTCCCGGGCGATGAGCGTGTGCAGCCGCGGCGAAACCGCGAAGCCGTTTTCGGCGAGTGCGATCGCGCGTCGAAATAGCTGCGCCCATGGCAGGCGTCCGTGGCGCCGGTGGACCGTCTCGAGCAACTTGACCGTCCCGGGCACGCCGACCGATCGACCGCCGACGACGGCATCGTAGAACGCCAGCGGCTTGCCGTCGGCTCCGAGGAAGCGCTCCGGCGTCGCAGCCGCGGGAGCGGTTTCACGGCCGTCGTAGGCAATGAGCCGCTTCGTCCTGGCGTCGTGATACAGCAGGAAGGCGCCGCCACCGAGTCCCGACGATTGCGGCTCGACAAGTCCGAGGACGAGCTGCACGGCAATCGCGGCGTCGATCGCGTTGCCGCCCGCGCGCAGGATCTCGTAACCGGCGCGGGTCGCCAGCGGATGCGCCGCGGCCACCATGAAGTGGCGGCTCGTGACCGGCGCCTTGTCGATCCAGCCGGACGGACGCTCGGGCGCACCGGGCATCGGCTGCGCGTGGGCGATGACGCCGGTCAGCGCGGCGCATGTCACGAGGAGGCATGCGCCGGCGCGCTTGAGGAGCGCTCGATGGCGCATGAGACGCCGCGGCGGCTGCGAAGGCCGCGAATCTATTTCGCCGGCGCAGGCGCGGCCGGTGCGCTCGTCGCCGGCGTCGTCACCATCGGCGCCACGCTGGTCGTTCGATCCGCTCCATGCAGCGCCAGCAGCGGAACGATCATCAGCGCGACGATGTTGATGATTTTGATCAGCGGATTCACTGCGGGGCCCGCCGTGTCCTTGTACGGGTCGCCGACCGTGTCACCCGTCACCGCCGCCTTGTGCGCGTCGGAACCCTTGCCGCCGAAATGGCCGTCCTCGATGTACTTCTTCGCGTTGTCCCATGCGCCGCCGCCGGCGGTCATCGAAATCGCGACGAAGAGACCGGTGACGATCGTCCCCATCAGCAGGCCACCGAGGGCCTGCGGACCAAGCACGAGTCCTACCACGACCGGAACGACAACGGGTAACAGCGACGGCACGATCATTTCGCGAATCGCCGCACGAGTCAGCATGTCGACGGCGACGCCGTACTCGGGCTTGGCCGTGCCTTCCATGATCCCCTTGATTTCCTTGAACTGGCGCCGGACTTCGACCACGACGGCGCCGGCCGCACGGCCGACCGCTTCCATCGCCATCGCACCGAACAGATAGGGAATGAGGCCGCCGAGGAAGAGGCCGATGATCACCATGTGGTCCGACAGGTCGAACGATGTCGAAAGGCCCACCCTGTCGAGCGCGTGCGTGTAGTCGGCGAAGAGCACCAGCGCCGCGAGGCCCGCGGAGCCGATCGCATAACCCTTCGTCACCGCCTTCGTCGTATTGCCGACGGCGTCGAGCGGATCGGTGATCGCGCGCACGGAAGCCGGCATGTCCGCCATCTCCGCGATGCCGCCCGCGTTGTCGGTGATCGGCCCGTACGCGTCGAGCGCGACGATGATCCCCGTCATCGACAGCATCGCCGTCGCAGCGATCGCGATGCCGTACAACCCGGCGCATGCAAAGGAAACGTAGATCGCGACACAAACGGCGATCACCGGCCACGCCGTGGCCTTCATCGACACGCCGAGGCCGGCGATGATGTTCGTCGCGTGTCCGGTCGTCGACGCCTCCGCAATGTGCTTGACCGGCTTGAAGTCGGTGCCGGTGTAATACTCGGTAATCACCACCATCGCCGCGGTCAGCACGAGACCGACCAGCGCCGCTCCCCACAGGCGCAGCGGCGACAGCGCCGCATTAACGCTGCCGATGTCGCGCATCATCCACTGCGTGATGAAGAAAAATCCGATGGCCGAGATCACGCCCGCGACGATAAGCCCACGGTAGAGGGCGTTCATGATCTTGCCGCCGGTCCTCGCCTTGACGAAGTAGCAGCCGACGATCGAAGTCAGGATCGAGAATCCGCCGAGTACCAGCGGATACGTGACGGCCGTGGTTGCCATCGTCGGCAGCAGCAATGCGCCGAGCAGCATCGTCGCGACGATCGTGACCGCGTAGGTTTCGAACAGGTCGGCGGCCATGCCGGCGCAGTCGCCGACGTTGTCACCGACGTTGTCGGCGATCACCGCGGGATTACGCGGGTCGTCCTCGGGAATGCCGGCTTCGACTTTCCCGACGAGGTCGGCGCCGACGTCCGCGCCTTTCGTGAAGATGCCACCGCCGAGCCGCGCGAAGATCGAGATCAGCGACCCGCCGAACGCGAGGCCGACGAGTGGCTCGATCGTGCGATGCAGGCCCTCGTTCAGCATGTTGGGCCCGTAATGCGCCGAGGCGACGAGAAACCAGTAGAAACCGGTGACGCCAAGGAGAGCCAGCCCGACTACCAGCATGCCGGTGATCGCGCCGCCCCGGAACGCAACCGCGAGCGCCTCGTTCAACCCGGTGCGTGCGGCCTCGGCAGTGCGCACGTTCGAGCGAACCGAGACGTTCATGCCGATGTAACCGGTGAGTCCCGACAGAATCGCGCCGACCGCGAAACCGCCCGCCGTTCGCCAGCCCAGGAATATGCCGATAATGATGAAGAGGATCACCCCAACGACGCCGATCGTCGTGTATTGCCGGTTCAGGTAGGCCTTGGCCCCAGCCTGCACGGCAGCGGCGATTTCCTGCATGCGGGGGTTGCCCGCGGGCTTGGCGAGAATCCATCGAATGGAAACCGCGCCGTAGACGATCGCCGCCACCGCGCAGACGAGCGCGAAGATGAGCGGATTGGACATGGAAGCACTCCCTCAAGAATCGTGATTGTGAAACGGCTGCTGAAGCGCCATTCTGCGGACGCTTGCGGGCGGCGCGTCGAGCGGTCGAACCTCGCGTGCCGTGTCGTTCCTCTGCGCGGCAGGGCCTTTTGAAGGACCCGGGCCGCCAAAACCCGCTATTTTGCCAGTGCGCGGTCCAAAAAGTCGAGCCGGTCCTGTCCCCAGAACATTTCGCCGCCGTAAACGTAGGTCGGCGAACCGAATACGCCGCAATCGATCGCTTCCTGCGTCAGCACGTCGTAGCGGGTCGCTATGTCGGGCGCATGGGCGCGCTCATCGAGTGCGGTGACGTCACGTCCCTGCGCGGCGGCGATGACGGCAAGCGTCTCCCGATCCGCGATGTTGCGCTCCTCGGCCCATACGGCGCGGCCAAGCGCACCGGCGAATTCGAGCGCGGCATCGGCGCCTTGCTCGAGGGCGGCCAGGATCCACTTCGACGCCAGGTCGCCCGACACCGGAAAGTGCGCCGGATGCAGGTTGAGCGGCAGATGCAGCCAGCTCGACCAGCGTTTCAATTCGATAAGCCGGTACGCCTGCCGCTGCGGCGCGCGCTTGCTGAGCGCGAGGCCGCCCGATACCGGGAAAACGCGGCCGAGGTCGACCGGCTTGACCGCGATCGTCGCGTCGTGGCGGCGCGCGATGTCGACGAAACGCTGATGGCCAAGATAGGTGTACGGTGACAGCGGCGTGAAATAGTAATCGACGAGCCTGTCCATCGCATGCTCCAGAGGATGTCGCAATCAGGGCGCGTCAGATGCGAAACGTGCTCGCGAGCTTCTTCGGCACCGCCACGTTCTTCAGCCGGACATAGCGCGGAAGCCCGTCGCGATACGGGGGCGGCGCTTCACCCTTGATCAACGGGACGAGATAGGTGCGTGCCTTGGCGGTGATGCCGAAGCCGTCCGCGCTGATGAATTCGCGCGGCAGCATCTTTTCCGTATTCGCGACATCGCTGAGTTGAGCCATGCCGATCTTCCAACGATACGGCCGATCCGAGACGCGCACGATGGCCGGCATCACCGCGTCGTGACCTTCGAGCGCCAGCTCCACGGCGGCCTTCCCGACCGCATAGGCTTGATCGAGATCCGTCTTCGACGCGAGATGCCGCGCCGCGCGTTGCAGGTAATCGGCGACCGCCCAGTGATACTTGTAATCGAGCCGGTCCTTCACGAGTTTCGCGATCCGCGGACCAACACCGCCCAGCTGCGAGTGCCCGAAGGCGTCCGTCGTCCCCGCCTCGCCCATCAGCTCGCCTTGCGCGTTCCGCAGCCCTTCCGATACGCCGATACAGCAATAACCGCAACGCTTGGTACGTTCGTCGACCGCCTGCAGGAACTTCGCCTCGTCGAAGCGGATTTCCGGAAACAGCAGCACCAGCGGGATCGGCGTCCCGGCGTCGTCCGCCAGGCCGACGGCCGCGGTGATCCACCCGGCATGGCGCCCCATCACCTCCAGCACGAACACTTTGGTCGATGTCTTCGCCATCGAAGCGACGTCGAACGCCGCCTCGCGCATCGATGTCGCGACGTACTTGGCCACCGATCCGAAGCCCGGGCAGTTGTCGGTCACCGCGAGATCGTTGTCGACGGTCTTCGGCACGTGCACCGCGGTGAGCGGGTAACCGAGTGTTTCGGCGACCTGCGACACCTTGAGGCACGTATCGGCGGAATCGTTGCCGCCGTTGTAGAAAAAGTAACGGATGTCGTGTGCGCGGAACACCTCGATCAGCCGTTCGTAATGCGCGCGATTCTCGTCGAGGCCCTTGAGCTTGTAGCGGCATGACCCGAACGCGCCGGCTGGCGTGTGCTTCAGCGCCGCGATCGCGCGCGCCGGCTCCTTGCTCGTGTCGATCAGGTCCTCGGTCAACGCGCCGATGATGCCGTTACGGCCGGCCAATACCCGTCCGATCCGCGAACGGTTGGCGCGGGCGGTTTCGATGACCCCGGCGGCACTGGCGTTGATGACGGCGGTGACGCCGCCGGATTGTGCGTAGAACGCGTTTCGCTTCACCATGTGTCGGGTGCCCGGGTTTATTGCGATTCCGTCCGTGCAGCGCCCTGCAGTTCGGCGAGTAGCTTCCGCGCGGGCGCGAATCGCGGTCGTGCCTGCATCGCCCGCTGGCAATGCGCGCGGGCGCGGTCGAGATCCCCTTGCATGCGGCAGAGCACGGCGAGATTGTAGATGAGCGCCGGATCGCCGGGGCGCACCGAGCAGGCGAGTTCCTGGGTCTCACGTGCTTCGCCGCAGCGGCCCGCGGAGCGCTGCACCAGCGCGAGAAAATTGAGGACATCCGGATCGTTCGGACTGTACGTCAGGATGGCGCGGCAGTCCGCTTCCGCGCGGTCGTGCTCGCCGCTTCGCGCACCAGCGACCGCGTTCTGCAGCGCGGCACCGACGCGGTCGATCAAAGCATCGCGGCTCTGCGCCCACTTCATGTAAATCCTGTCGCGGAACCGCGCGAAGCGCACATCATCATGATTGGCGCCGCCGCCGGCGCCGGAGCTGCCGCTGTCGGCCCGCCACTCGAACGTTTGCCTCGGCTCGAAGTGGAACACCGTATGCTGCGCGCACTGCAGGAAGAAATCCCAGTCCTCCATGATCGCGAACGTTTCGTCGAAACGGCATCCCCGCGCCGGCAACTCACGGGAGAAAAGCGCGGCCGCCAGGTGGATGAAGTTCCGTTCGTACAGCTGCCGGGGGGCGAACGGCTGACCCCAGGACTCGTTGCGTCCGCCAGCCATCCGCGCGAGGGCGAGCGTGTAAACGAACAGCGCGTGTTTCGCATTCCGTTGCGCGGCGACCAGACCGGATATGTGCCCGGGCAACAGGACGTCGTCGTCGTCGAGGAACGAAATCCAATCGCCTTCCGCCGCGTCCATGCCCGCATTCGCCGCCAGCGGACGCGAAAGCGGGCTGGCGCTGGCGACAAAGCGTACCGGGTGCTGTCCCGCGTGATCCGCCGGCACGGGATGATCCGGACCGCTGGCGCCGACGACGATGACTTGCAGCGCCGGATAGTCCTGTGCGGCGATCGACTCGAGGGCCGCGACCAGCGAGGGTCGGTGGGTACTACGGACGATCACGCTGACGCGAATCGAATCGGCGGCGCCGCCGCAAGTCGTCAGGTGCCCGTCCGGCGTCAGTTGCGCAGTGCTGCCATGCATGCGTCGCCAATGCCTTCGACGGTGCCGAGCCCGTTCACCTTGCGATAACGCGGCGCGCGCACGTCGCCGCTCGCTTCCCACTCCGCGTAATACGCCGTCAGCGGTTCGGTTTGCGCGTGATAGACGGCGAGGCGATTTGTGACGGTATCCTCGCGGTCGTCCTCACGCTGGATCAGGGGATCGCCGGTGATGTCGTCCCTGCCGGTGATTTTCGGCGGATTGAATTTGACGTGATACGTGCGCCCCGACGCAACGTGCACGCGGCGACCGCTCATTCGCTCGACGATCGCCGCATCGGGGACATCGATCTCGATCACGTAGTCGAGCGCGACGCCGGCGTCCTTGATCGCGTCGGCCTGCGGAATCGTGCGGGGAAACCCGTCGAACAGATAGCCGTCCGTGCAATCGAGCTCCCGAAGGCGATCCCTGACGAGACCGATGATGATGTCGTCGGACACGAGCGCACCGCTATCCATCACCTGCTTCGCCGCGATGCCGAGCGACGTTCCCGCCTTGACCGCCGCCCGAAGCATGTCGCCGGTGGAGATCTGGGGAATGCCGTAGGCCTCGCTGATGAACGCCGCCTGAGTGCCTTTGCCGGCCCCCGGCGGTCCGAGCAGGATCAGTCGCATTGCCTGCGCTCGCTCATCGTGTATCGAATGGGTCAGAGCGGTTAAACGGGATCAGAGCTGCAATAAATGAGGTGCGTTCATTGATTACAGCTCTGACCCCATTTAACGGACCCCGATGTAACGCATCGACCCATTCTCGCCGCATCGGATGCGCGCGGTCAATCGCTCCCGGTCGTTTCGGCGAATCCCAGCAATCGGCGCACGCGCGCCAGGTCTTCGGGCGTATCGACGCCCGGCGCCGGCGCCCCCTCCGCAACCTCGACGACGATTCGATAACCGTGCCACAGCGCACGCAGTTGCTCGAGCGCCTCGAAAGTTTCGATCGGCGCCGACGGCAACGTCGGAAAGACACGCAGGAATGCGACGCGATACGCATAAAGTCCGTAATGTCGATAGATCGGCAATCCGGCGGGAAGCGCGGGCGGCGCGGCGCCGAAATCAGCACGGGACCACGGAATGGGCGCGCGACTGAAGTAGAGGGCGTTGCTGCGCGCATCGAGCGCCACCTTCACGACATTCGGGTTGAACGCCTCGTCGATGCGACCGATCGGATGGCAGGCGGTTGCGATCGCCGCGTCGTGCGCGACCAGCGCTGCCGCCACGCGACGCATCAACGTGGAATCGAGCAACGGTTCGTCGCCCTGGACGTTGACAACGATTTCGTCGTCGCGCATCTCGAGCAGTGAAGCGGCCTCGGCGAGCCGATCGGTGCCGGTTGCGTGATCGGTGCGCGTCATGATCGCTTCGATGCGATGCGCATGCGCGGCAGCCGCGATCCGTCGATCATCGGTCGCGATCACGACGCGCCGCGCCCCACTTTCCCGCGCACGCTCCGCGACGCGGACGACCATCGGCGCACCGCCGAGATCCGCGAGCGCCTTGCCCGGCAGCCTCGACGACGCGTAGCGAGCCGGGATCAGGACGGTGAAGCTCACTCCTTGAGCGCTTCCCATTCCTCGGGCGTCAGCTTGCGCGCCTCTTCCTCCAGCATGACCGGAATGCCGTCGCGAATCGGATAGGCGAGCCGCGCTGAACGCGAAATCAGTTCACTGCGTTCGCGGTCATAAATGAGCGGGCCCTTGGTGACCGGGCAGACGAGCATTTCGAGGAGCTTGGGGTCCATCGATTTTCTCCAGGACGTAATCGATCAGCGCCGGGTCGACGTGCGCACCGATCGGCAGCATCCACATGCGCGCGTCGGCGAATGCGCGGCATTTTACCGCGTCCTTCTCCGTCATCAGGATTGCCCGCGCCCGCGGAAACGAAACGTCATCGCGCGTGTATCGATGGTGATCGGGAAACGCGCGCGTCACGCCCGTGAAGCCGATCGCATTCAATCCGTCGAAAAACTGCGCGGGATGCGCGATGCCCGCGATCGCGACACTCGAAGGATCAGTCAGCACCGCGGGATCGAATGCGAGCGTCGGATCGCGAAGGTTCATCCACGCCCGCGACACGAGTGTCATCGCGAATTCAACGGGATGTCGACGGCGTGCGGGTGCCTTCGCAGCGAGCGTGCGCCACACGATCGCATCGACGGACGCCAGCCGCGACGGCGGCTCGCGCAACGGACCGGCCGGCAGCAGCAGCTCGTTTCCCAATTCGCGCAGCGAATCGATGACGGCGAACTCGACGTCACGCGCAAGCGCGTAGTGCTGGAGTCCATCATCGGCGACAAGGACGTCGACGTCGGGATGCGCGGTGAGCAACGCCTGCGCCGCCGCCACGCGATCGCGCCCGATAAAGACGGGCACGCCGGACGCTGCGAGCAGCAGCGGCTCGTCTCCAACGTCGAGCGCATCGTCGCCTCCATGCACTTCGCGCGTGTCGCTCGTGCGCCTGCCATGACCGCGGCTCACGATGCCGGGATGCCGCCCGCGCTGCGACAGTGCTTCGACCAGCGCTGCGACGAGCGGTGTCTTGCCCGAGCCGCCCACGGTGATGTTGCCGACGACGATCACCGGCACCGGCACGCGAACGCGCCGAAAGATGTTCGCGCGAAAGGCGGCGCGGCGCGTTGCCGCGGCGGTGGCGAAGACCCAGGACAGCGGTCGCAACAGCGTCGCCGTCAACGTACGCTTCCGCGAATACCAGGTGCGCTGCAGTCCCGCCGCAGCGCCACGTTCCTTCACTTCGAACGCGCGGTCGGCGACGACTGGGTCGCGAACGTGATGTGGGTAAGGCCCGCCGCGCGCGCCGCCTCCATGATGTGCACGACCGCCTGGTGCGTGGCCTGCGCATCGGCGTCGATGACGACGACGGGCTCGTTCGCAGCGCCGGCAGCGCGTTTCAGCATGCCGGCGAGAGTGTCGACGCTCGTGAATGTGAACGTCGGCTCGCGATCGATCTTGTAGCGGCCTTGCGCATCGAGGCCGACGTTGATTTCGCGCGGTCGGTCCTTTGCCGGGTCGGCGTTGGCCTCCGGCAGCGTGATCTGCAGCTCGGCGACCCGCTGGTACGTCGTCGTGACCATCAGGAAGATCAGGATGACGAGCAACACGTCGATCAACGGAATGAAGTTGATCTCCGGATCCTCGCGCGTCAGGTGGCCGCGCAGGTTCATGCGCGCTCGTTGTGCGCAAAGTCGACGAGTTTGATCGCCTGCTGCTCCATCTCGATGACGAGCGCGTCGACCTTCGAGCGGAAGTACCGGTAGAACATCATGCTCGGAATGGCCACGATCAGGCCCATCGCCGTGTTGTAGAGCGCGACCGATATGCCATGCGCGAGCTGGATCGGGTTCGATCCCGTCGATCCCTGCGAGCCGAAGATCTCGATCATGCCGACAACGGTGCCGAAAAGACCGAGCAGCGGCGCCATCGCAGCGATCGTGCCGAGCATGGTCAGGAAACGCTCGAGGTCGTGCGTCACGACGCGCCCAACCTCCTCGATCGCTTCCTTCATCACCGGACGCGGGCTTTTCACGTTCGCGAGCCCGGCTGCGAGGATCCGGCCGAGCGGCCCCTGCTCCGCGGTGCGCGCAAGCAGATCCTGCGTCGTCCCCGTATGGCGGAACTCGACCAGCACGTGATCGACCATGCCGATCGGCGCGACGATACTCTGTCGCAGCGACCACAATCGCTCGAATATCAACGCGAGTGCGACGATCGACGCGAGAATAAGCGGCCAGATAGGCCAGCCAGCTGCCTGAATCATCGACCACACGGCGTGTTGCTCCTTTAGGCGACTGCGGCGAAATGTAGCCGGCTCTACCGTATCAGGCAACCGGCAGGTGCGGCATCGTCAGGTTGCCGGTGCTCATTTGCGCGCGCGGCGCCCCCCGGGCTCGGCGATGGTCGCGCTGACGGCGGCGCCCGCGAGGATGATGATCCAGCACAGATAGATCCATAGCAAAAAGATCGGAAGCGCAGCGAGGGCCCCATAGACGGCCTCATAGGTCGATACGCGTGTCAGGTACCACGCAAACGCGTGTTTCGCGGCCTCGAGGCCCGCGGCACCGAGTGCCGCGGCGATGAGCGCCGGCACGAGCGCCACGTGTCGCGCCGGTACGGCCTTGTAGAGCAACGTCAGCCCAGCCGTCGAGAACAGGAACGGCAACGTCTCGACGATTTGCGCACCTAGCGTCTTGCGGATCGACACGGCGGCAAGCGAGTGCACGACGAGCCAGGTCGTGATTGAAATGCTCGCGCCGAGCAGGACGGGACCCGCGGTCAGCCCGATCGCGTAGATGACGATCCGCTTCGATAGCGGGCGGCTGCGCCGGATGCCCCAGATCGCGTTGATTTCGCGCTCGACGGTGGCCACGGCCAGCGCGGCGCTGACTGCGATCACGAGGATCGATATCCCGGTCAGGCGCGCGGCCTGTTCCGCGAAACCGATGATGCGGCGGCGAATCTCCACGGCGGCGCCGAACGGCAGCAGGTGCCGCAGCAGGAACTGCTCGAGCACCTTGAGCCAATCCTCGAAGATCGGAAAGCGCGCGACGAACGAGAATGCGACCGTCACCAGGGGAACGATCGCGAGCAACGTCGTGAACGAGAGACTGGCCGCCGTACGCGCGAGGTCGATGTCGCGCAGGCGCGCGACAACCCGGGACGGGAAGCGGAATGGGTTGGTCATGGATAAATCCTACCGCGTAAGCTTTGCCGCGCTCGCTACGACAATTGTCGACGCGACGGAACGGAAGTCCCCGCCATCGCGTCTTACCGTCGGCTGAACCGACCGGGCGGCGTTTCCCCATCACCTTTCAGGAATTTCGACATGCCTCACGCTTCCACGCTCGAAACCGCCGTCCTGGGCGGCGGCTGCTTCTGGTGCCTCGACGCGGTGTTCCGCGAGCTTGACGGCATCCGCTCCATCGAATCCGGTTATGCCGGCGGCCGCAGCGCGAATCCGACCTACGAGCAGGTTTGCAGCGGCAGCACCGGACACGTGGAGGTCGTGCGGCTCACGTTCGACCCGGCGGTCCTGCCGTTCCGCGATCTGTTGCGGGTGTTCTTCACGATTCACGATCCGACGACGCGCGATCGACAGGGCAACGACGTCGGCACGCAATACCGCTCGGTCATTTTCAGCGAAACGCCGCAGCAACGCGGGGATGCCGAAGCGGTGATCGCGGAATTGGCCAGCGAAGGGATCTGGCGCGATCCGATCGTCACGGAAATTACCGGGCCGGCGACGTTCTACGCTGCCGAGACGCACCATCAGGATTATTTCGACCGCAATGGCGGGCAGCCGTATTGCGTGTACGTCGTCGCGCCGAAGGTCGCGAAATTCCGCAAGGCGTTCGCGGATCGACAAAAGCGCAAGAGCGAAGTCGTCGGCCGCTGACCTGCTACGTCTTCGCCGCGGTGAAGGCGGCGGCGCCACGTCATGGCGCAAGGCGCCCGATCGTCCACCCGGTACGTTCTCGGGACCAAACGAGCCGATCGTGCAGTCGCGAGGGCCTCCCCTGCCAGAATTCGAATCGATCGGGCACGACGCGGACGCCGCCCCAGTTCGGTGGCCGCGGAACGCCCGCAGCAAAGCGCGCTTTGGCGGCCGCGAATTGGCCTTCGAGCCACCCGCGATCGGCGATCGGGGTGCTTTGCGGAGATGCCCACGCGGCGAGCTGCGATTCATGCGGGCGTTGGGCGAAATAGGCGTCGGACTCGTCGGCGCTCGCGAACTCCGCTACACCCTCGATTCGAACCTGTCGCTCGAGCTCAGGCCAGAAGGACAGCAATGCGACTCGGGGATTGCCGGCAACGTCCCGGCCCTTTCGACTATCGTAGTTCGTGTGGAATACCAGGCCGCGCGCATCGACCGATTTGAGCAGAATGATGCGTGCGCCGGGGCGTCCTGATGCGTCGACGGTCGCGAGCGTCATGGCATTCGGTTCGGGGACCGCGGCAGCGACCGCCTCATCGAGCCAGTGCGCGAGCTGATCGTAGGGATCGGGCGCGGCATCGCGCTCACTCAATGCGGCGCGCTTGTAGTCGACGCGAAGCTGCGCGAGATCGATGGCGGGAGCGGGCATCAGGGCGGAAATGACGCTGCATTCTACCCCGCTCGAGGCAGGTTTCGCGAAGCGCACCGAGCGTAAGTCGCGTCGGATCTGCGCGCAACCAGCCGACGTTCGCGCAGATGCAACACCTCGTTCACCCGAGTGAAATTTCCCTCCGACACCCTTCCTCCCTGCGGAAAATGCGGTATAGTCGCCGCCGATGGAGCGTCGTGCCTCGAACCTGGAAGGCGCGCTCGAGGACGCTACAGCGTAGTTCGCCCGCACAACTGACAGGAAGGAGAAACATGGCTACTGCGAAGAAAGCTGCGAAAAAGACCGCGGCCAAGAAGCCGGCTGCGAAGAAGACTGCGGCGAAGAAGCCCGCCGCGAAGAAGAGCGCAGCGAAGAAGCCGGCTGCGAAGAAGTCCGCCGCCAAGACGCCCGCCGCGAAGAAATCCGCTGTCAAGCGGAAGCCGAATGCGGCGTTCATGAAGGCGATGCAGCCCTCGACGGTGCTTGCTGCAGTTGTCGGCGGCATGCCGATGCCGCGTACCGAAGTGACGAAGAAGATCTGGGACTACATCAAGAAGAACAAGCTGCAGGACTCCGTGAACAGGCGGCTCATCAACGCCGATGAGAAGCTGCGTGCCGTGTTTGGCGGCAAGAGCAAGGTGTCGATGTTCGAGATGACGAAGCTCGTCTCGAATCACCTCAAGTAAGGCGGGACCATCTTCGCGCGCGATGTTTCGCGCGCACAGGCGGCCGGTGCGCTCGTTCGGGTGGACCGGCCGTTTTGATTTTCTCGCGGATGATTTACTCGGTCGCCGCCATCCCCCGCGCGACACCGGGTGGCGCGAAGCGAATCATGGCGTTCCTCCGTCTATGGGCGGCGGCCGCGCGGCCCAATGGTCGTCGTCCTCGATAATGCGAATCACGCGGGTGCGCTTGCCGCCCGCGTATTTCTCCATCTGCACGAGGATCGGGAACTGCTCGGCAAGCGCCGCGCGCGCGTCTCCTTCGTCATTGAACACGAGCACCGCGCCATCGGGTCCGCGCACGTCGGTCCAGAT
>JALYSS010000106.1 GCA_030854685.1 Pseudomonadota bacterium
CGGTCACGATCGCATCGGTATGCTGCGAGCCGTAGCGCGTAATGTGCTCGATCGCGGCATCGAGCGAATCGACGACTCGGATCGCGATGATCGGCGCGAGATATTCGGCGTACCAGTCGTCCTCGACCGCCGCCGTCATTGTCGGAACGAGCAGGCGCGCGCGTTCGTCGCCGCGCATTTCCACGCCTTTCGACGCATAGATCGTTGCGAGCGCCGGCAGCACTTGCGACGCGACGTCGACGTGGACGAGCAGCGTCTCCATCGTGTTGCAGGGTGAGTAGCGCTGGGTCTTCGCGTTATCGGCGATCCGGATCGCCTGCTCGACGGCAGCGCTCGCGTCGACATAGACGTGGCAGACGCCATCGAGGTGCTTCAGCACGGGTACGCGCGCGTCGCGCGCAACCCGTTCGATCAGCGACTTGCCGCCGCGCGGGATGACGACGTCGACGTGGATGTCGTCGGCGATCAGGTGTCCGACGGCCGCGCGATCGGTCGTGTCGATCAGCTGCACGCCCTGTTCCGGCAGGCCGGCGTCGCGCAAACCCTCGTGAACGCGCCGTGCGATCGCGCGGTTGCTGTGGATCGCTTCGGAACCGCCGCGCAGGATCGTCGCGTTGCCCGATTTAAGACACAAGCCGGCGGCATCCGCGGTCACGTTGGGTCGCGATTCGTAAATGATTCCGATGACGCCGAGCGGCACGCGCATCATGCCGACCTGGATGCCGGACGGCCGAAACCTGAGATCGGCGATTTCGCCGACCGGATCGGGCAGCGCCGCGATCTCCTGGAGGCCGTGCGCCATCGCCTCGATGCCGCGTTCGGTGAGCGCAAGCCGGTCGACGAACGCCGTATTGTGATTGGCGGCGCGCGCGGCATCGACGTCGAGCGCATTCGCTTCGAGCAGGTTCGAGGCATCCCGCCGCAATGCCGCGGCCATTCGCTCGAGCGCGCGGTTCTTGGCCCGCGTGTCGGCCCGCGCAAGCGCACGCGCGGCACTTCGCGCGGCCTCGCCAACGCCGTGCATGTAGGCGGCGACATCGACTACGCCGGGGGCAATGACGTCGTTCATGGGTCGATTCTAGCGCGCGGCGGAATGCGAGACCGCCGCGCGCTCGTCCGTTTATCGCTTCGGCTTGATCGTCTCGACGCCGGCCGGTGTCCCGAGGAGGATCACGTCGGCGCCGCGCCGTGCGAAAAGGCCGACCGCCACGACGCCCGCAATCGCGTTGATACGGTCTTCGAGGTCGACCGGATCGCGAATCGCGAGATCGGACACGTCGAGGACCAGGTTGCCGTTGTCCGTCGTGAACCCCATGCGCCATGCCGGGTGCCCACCGAGCTTCACCAGTTCGCGCGCGACATAGCTGCGCGCCATCGGTATCACTTCGACGGGCAGCGGAAAGCGGCCGAGCACGTCGACCTTTTTCGATTGATCCGCGATACAGACGAATTTCCGCGCCACCGCCGCGACGATCTTTTCACGCGTGAGCGCGCCACCCCCACCCTTGATCATCGCGCCCGCCGCGGTCACTTCGTCCGCGCCGTCGATATAGACGGGAATGTCGATGACGTTGTTCAGCTCCTCGACATCGATGCCGTGCGCCTTCAGCCGCTCAGCCGTTTTATCGGAGCTGGCGATCGCACCCTTGATCCGATGCTTGACCCTGGCGAGTTCGTCGATGAACAGGCTTGCGGTCGAGCCGGTGCCGACGCCGAGCCAGCAGCCGTCGACGACGTATCGGATCGCTTCACGCGCGACGGACTTTTTCAGCTCTTCCTGTGCCGCCGCGTCGGTCACAGCAGCACGCGACGGAAATCCGCGAGCACGCCTGCGAAATACGTGATGAAGCGCGCCGCCTGCGCGCCGTCGATGACGCGATGATCGTACGACAGCGACAGCGGCAGCATCAGCCGCGGCACGAACGCCTTGCCGTCCCACACTGGCTTCATCGCGCTTCTCGACACGCCGAGGATGGCGACTTCCGGCGCGTTGATGATCGGCGTGAACGCCGTGCCGCCGATGCCGCCGAGCGAGCTGATCGAAAAGCATCCGCCCTGCATGTCGGCCGGCCCGAGCTTGCCCTCGCGCGCCTTCGCCGACAGGTCCGTCATTTCCTGCGCGAT
The DNA here is from genome assembly GCA_030854685.1 of Pseudomonadota bacterium. Lineage (GTDB taxonomy): Bacteria > Pseudomonadota > Gammaproteobacteria > Burkholderiales > Casimicrobiaceae > VBCG01. Next base: position 2,125 of record JALYSS010000106.1, read on the forward strand.
CTGCAGCACGCCCTTGCCATCGGCACCCTTCACGACCGGGACGACGAGTCCGTTCGGCGTGTCGGCGGCGAAGCCGATGTTGAAATAGCGCTTGTAGACGACGTTCTCACCGCTCGGATCGAGCGACGCGTTGAAGTCCGGAAACCTCTGGAGCAGGGCGGCCGATGCCTTGACCAGGAACGCGAGCATCGTCACCTTGACGCCCGCCTTGTCGTTCTCCTTGTTGAGTGCGATCCGCAACGCGTCGAGTTCCGTGATATCGGCGGCGTCGAACTGCGTGACGTGCGGGATCATTGCCCAATTGCGCGCAAGATTCGCTCCCGAGATCTTCCTGATCCGCGAAAGCGGCTTCGACTCGACCGGTCCGAACTTCGCGAAGTCGACGTTGGGCCATGGCAACAGGTTCAGTGCGCCGCCGCCGATACCGGTCGCCGCCGCGATGGCCGCGGGCGACGCGAGTGCGCGTTTCACGAATTGCTGCACGTCCTCGTGCTGGATTCGGCCCTTGGGTCCGCTGCCCGTCACTCGGCCGAGGTTGACACCCAACTCGCGTGCGAACTTGCGTACCGAGGGCGATGCGTGCGCGGTGCGCATCGAGCCCTCGTCGACGGGTTCGGCGCTCGCCTTCGCGTGCTCGGGGGAGGGCTGGCGTGAAGGTTGCGCCTCCGTCCTTTCGATGGCCGCTTCCGTGCGTTCGCGCGCTCCGCCGCCCTCGGCGGCAGGCTGGGTGGACGCCGGCGGAGTCGACGTCGCCTGAATCGGCGGCACCGCGCGATCCGCGTTCGCCGGAAACGTCGGCGGCGTGCTGCGGCTCGCCGGCTCCGCACCGGTTTGCGACGTCTTGAGCGTCAGCAGCGGCGTTCCTTCGCTGACCCGTTCGCCGACGGCGATGCGAACGCCTTCGACGGTCCCACCGACTGGTGCGGGCACGTCCATCGTCGCCTTGTCGGATTCGATCGTCACCAACGGATCGTCCGGCTGCACGATGTCGCCCGGCTTGACGAAGACCTCGATGACCGGCACGTCCTTGAAGCCGCCGATGTCGGGAACGCGAACTTCGATCGTCGGTCCTGCCGGCGGCGTCGAGTTCGCTCCTTCGCCCGGCATGTCGGCCAGCCCTTTTTCACCTCGCGGCGCGGGCGTGATGAGTTCGGGGGCCGGAGGTGCGGTCGCCGTTCCGGGGCGCGACGCGACGCGCCGGACGCCGTCGCCTTCGCTCGTGGCGCTGGCTGTCCCGTCGGCGCGTGCGGGTCGAGGCTGCGTCTCCTTCGCCGATTCGCCTGCATTCGCGCTCGCGCTCCCGCCTGCGGGCGAGGGCTTGGGTGAGGGTGCGCGATCATCCGTTTCCAGCGTGAGCACGATACTGCCTTCGGCCACCTTGTCGCCGGCCTTGACGCTGATCCGCGTCACCGTGCCCGCCGCCGGCGACGGCACTTCCATCGTCGCCTTGTCGGATTCGAGCGTGACCAGCGAATCGTCGATGGCGACGGTATCGCCCGGCTTGACCAGGACTTCGATGACCGGCACGTCCTTGAAGTCGCCGATGTCGGGGACCTTGACTTCGATGGTGCTCATAGTCGGGCGGCGCACAGCGCGCGTTCGTTGTCGGAGAGGGTGCTTTGCGACCGGACTACACGGTCCACGGCGCGGGTTTCGACGGATCGAGTTCGTATTTCGCGATGGCTTCGGCGACCTTCGACACTGGCAACGCACCGTCGGCCGCAAGCGATTGGAGTGCCGCCACCGTCACATACCAGCGGTCGACCTCGAAGAAATGGCGCAGCTTCTCGCGCGTGTCCGAGCGGCCGAAGCCATCCGTGCCGAGAACGAAATAGCGACGCGGTACATACGGGCGAATCTGCTCGGCGAAGGCGCGAACGTAATCGGTCGCTGCGATTGCCGGTCCCCTCGTCGGACCGAGACAGGCGTCAACATGCGACGCGCGGGGCTTCATCGTCGGGTTCAGCAGGTTGAACCGCTCGGCCGCCCGTCCATCGCGCGCAAGTTCCGTGAACGACGGGCAACTCCACAAATCGGATTCGACGCCCCAGTCATTGCGCAGCAACTCCGCCGCGGCAATCACCTCGCGGAAGATCGTGCCCGAGCCCAGCAACTGCACGCGCGGCGCCTTGGATTTCGCAGCGCCCGCCGCGAACAGGTACATCCCCTTGATGATGGACGGCGCGGCGCCTTCCGGCATTGCCGGATGGCGATAGTTCTCGTTCATCACCGTCAGGTAGTAGTAGACGTCCTGCTGTTCGGCGTACATCCGGCGCAGCCCATCCTGGATGATCACCGCCACTTCGTACGAGAACGTCGGGTCGTAGGCGATGCAATTGGGAATCGTCGCCGCATACACTTGCGACTGGCCGTCCTCGTGCTGCAGGCCCTCGCCATTGAGCGTCGTGCGACCCGCGGTCCCCCCCAGCAGGAAGCCGCGCGAGCGCATGTCGCCGGCGGCCCATGCGAAGTCGCCGAACCGCTGGAAGCCGAACATCGAATAGAAGATGTAGAACGGAATCATCGGCACGCCGTGTGTCGAATAGCTCGTCGCCGCCGCCATCCAGTCGCACATCGCGCCGGCTTCGTTGATGCCCTCCTGGAGGATCTGCCCGTGCTTGTCCTCCTTGTAGAACATCAGCTGGTCGCGGTCCTCGGGCGTGTAGAGCTGGCCGAGCTGATTCCAGATCGCGAGCTGCCTGAACATGCCTTCCATGCCGAATGTGCGTGACTCGTCGGGCACGATCGGCACGACGTGCTTGCCCACGTTCTTGTCGCGGATCAGCATCTGCAGCATCTGCACGAACGCCATCGTCGTGGAGATCTCGCGTTCGTCGGTGCTTTTCAGCAAGCGCTCGAACGCCGCGAGTTCCGGCACCGCGAGCGCCTCGGCCTTGCGTCTTCGTGCCGGCAGGTACCCGCCGAGATCCATCCGGCGGGCGCGCATGTACTCGAGCTCCTGCGAGCCCTCGTCAAATTTGACGTAGGGCACTTCGTCGATCCTGTCATCGGGAACCGGAATGTCGAAGCGGTCACGGAACGGACGAATCGCATCGACGTTCATCTTCTTCTGCTGGTGCGTGATGTTCTGCGCTTCACCCGCGGCGCCCATGCCGTAGCCCTTGATGGTTTTGGCGAGGATCACCGTCGGCTGGCCGGTGTGGTTCACCGCCGCGTGGTACGCCGCGAAGACCTTGTGCGGATCATGGCCGCCACGGTTCAGGTTCCAGATGTCCACGTCCGAGTAGTCGGCCACCATTTCCTTGAGCTCGGGCGTGTTGAAGAAGTACTCGCGGACGTACGCGCCGTCGCGCGACTTGAACGTCTGGTATTCGCCGTCGACGCACTCCATCATCCGGCGCATGAGGATGCCCTTTTTGTCGCGGGCGAGCAGCGAGTCCCAGCGCGAGCCCCAGATCACCTTGATCACGTTCCAGCCCGCGCCACGGAAGTCGCTTTCCAGTTCCTGGATGATCTTGCCGTTGCCGCGCACCGGACCGTCGAGCCGTTGCAGGTTGCAGTTCACGACGAAGATCAGGTTGTCGAGCGTCTCGCGCGACGCCATGCCGATGGCACCCATCGACTCCGGCTCGTCCATTTCGCCGTCGCCGCAGAAGCACCACACCTTCCGCCCCTCCGTTTCCGCCAACCCGCGATCGCGCATGTATTTCATGAACCGCGCCTGATAGATCGCCATCAATGGGCCCAGACCCATCGAAACGGTCGGGAACTGCCAGAAATCGGGCATCAGCCACGGATGCGGATACGACGCGATGCCGTGACCGTCGACTTCGTGGCGGAAGTTGTCGAGTTGCGTCTCGGTGAGGCGGCCAAGCAGGAAGGCGCGCGAATAAATGCCCGGTGAAGAATGGCCCTGGATGAAGATCAGGTCGCCCGCGTGCTTGTCCGAGATGCCGTGCCAGAAATGATTGAAGCCGACGTCGTAGAGCGTGGCGGCGGACGCGTAGCTTGCGATGTGTCCGCCGACATTCGAGTGTTTGTTGGCGCGCACGACCATCGCCATCGCATTCCAGCGCGTGTACGACCGAATCCGGTGCTCGATGGACTGGTCGCCGGGAATGCGCACCTGCTGCTCCAGCGGGATCGTGTTGATGTACTCGGTGTTCGCCGAGAACGGAAGGAACGCGCCCGAGCGGCGCGCCTTGTCGATCAGTTGCTCGATCAGGAAATGCGCGCGATCGGGACCTTCGGCGGTGAGCACGCTGTCGAGCGCGTCCAGCCATTCGCGGGTTTCCTGGGGATCGATATCGGGAATGCGGTCCATGGTCGCTCCTTACCTCTTCATGAGGGTCATTGTATTCGGGTTCGCATGAGGGCAATGGCGGCGACGACGCTCAGCACCGCGAAGGTCGCGAAGCCGATCCGATAGCCGCCGGTCAGCGCCGACAGCAACGCGAACGACGGCGGACCGATCACGACGCCTGCGAACGTGATGAAGCCCGTGGCACCGGTGACCTTGCCCGCCGTACCGGGCGGTGCGAGTCGCGCGACTTCCGACAGTTGGACGCCGTTCCAGCCGATTGCGGTTCCTCCGAACAGGGCGACGAGCGCGATGATCGCCGCCGACGGCCACGCCGGTGTCGCGAACGCCATGCCGACGCCGCACAGGCCGGCGAGCAATCCGATCAGCACCAGCACGTAACGCGGCTTCAGCAACCGATCCGCGACGTAACCCCAGCCGATGCGTCCACCGACACCCGCCAGCGTGGCGGACGTCAGCGCAAGACCGGCAGCCACGAGGCTCCAGTGCAGACCCTCCGTCAGATGCACGACCAGGAAGCTCGTCAGGCAGACTTGCGTCGCCGAATACGCGAACGACACCAGCGCGAGATCGAGCAGTGCGCGCGATTGCCGCAGCAACGCGAGCGGCGCGAAGATGCCTGCGATGGTGAAGGCGTCGCGCCGATGGCGGTCGACGTCGAGGCTCGCGCGGACCGGTTGCGCGATGATGACCACGATGACACCTGCGACCGCGACGACCGCAAACGCCGCGCGCCAGCCGATCGCGAGCGAAAGCACCGGCAGCAACGCGCCGGAAAGCGCGGCGCCTGCGGGCACGCCGGTTTGCTTGATCGAGAACGTCAACGCCATTCGCGATGGCGATGCCGTTCGCTGCAGCAGCTGCGACGAGGCCGGCGTGATCGGCCCGTAGCCGAGTCCGATCACGATCGCGGCGACGGCGAGCAACGCCACGACGTGCACGGGTGTCGCCGCCATCGCGACGACGCCGACCGCGCAGAACGCGACGCACGCCTGCGAAACGCGTATCGACCCATAGCGCTCGATGAAGCCGCCGCATGCAAGGCTCGCGAACATCGCGCCTGCATAGACGATGCCGACGAACATGCCGACCCAGCGCGACTCGACGTCGAACTCGCGTGCGAGTTCGGGCGCGAGCACCGCGGTGGCGGTCGCCGCGAACGACGCATAGACCTGGATCGTGAGCGTCGCGGCGAGCGCGATCAGCGCCGTGCGCGCGGACGTCATTCGGATCGGTAAACGGCATGCAGCATCCGCCGCTCCGTCACGATGCAGTCGATCGCGATGTCGTGACGCGCGCTCGGCACGGCGTCGACAATCTGCGCATCGAAGGCGCCTGCGACGCGCGGAGCGGCTTGCGGCGCGAAGGGAAGCAGGCGATCGTAATAGCCGCCGCCATAGCCCAATCGTCGCCCGGCCGCGTCGAACGCCAATCCGGGTACGAGCACCCAATCCACGCGGTCGAGCGCAATCTCGGGACACGAGACGCGCGGCTCCGGGATGCCACGATAGCCGGACTCGACGTCGTGCTCCAGATCGTCGATCCGAAACGGACGGAGCATGCGCGTCGACGGATCGACGCGCGGCGCCGCGACGACCTTGCCCGCGGCGAGCGCGTGCCGGGCGAGCAGCGTCGCGTCCCATTCGCTCCGGAACGGCAGCGTGAGGAAAACCACGCGCGCCCGGGCGAACGAATCCAGGGCGGCGATGCGTTCGGCGATTGCCTGCGACGCTTGCGCGCGCCATGCGGGCGGAAGTGCGTCGCGCGCGGCGACGACCGCTTCGCGCAGCACCCGCTTCGCTTCGTGGAGGCTCATGCCCGCGGTCGTCCGACGACCGCTTCGACGGCGCCGGCGATCGCCAGCAATCCCGCGTCATCGCCGCCGCGGGCAAGGAGTTGAAGTCCAACCGGCAACGCACCGGCAAGATGGCCGACCGGAAGCGAAACACCGCAGAGCCCGAACAGGTTGCCCGGACGCGTCAAGCGGAGCGTCTCCCGGCTCCAGGCTGCCGCAGCGTCGGTCGCCCGATGCGCGTCGACCGCGGCGGCCACCCGCGGGCACGCCGGCGTCACCAACGCGTCGACTCCGTCCATCGCAATGCGCGCTTCTTGCGCGAGCGTGGCGAATCGCGTGCGCATCGCGATGAACGCATCGGCACCGAGCGTAAGACCTGGCGCGATCCGCGCGGCACTGACAGGGTCCATCCGCGAGAGATTCGCGTTCACGCGATCACGCCCGAGATGCGCGACCAGTTCCGCGGAGATGAATGCGCCGAACGCCGCACCGAGGTCGGACAGCGGCGGCAACGTGACGGGAACGACGCGGGCACCCGCAGCCTCCAGCCGTTGCTGCGCGGCATCGATCGCGCGCGCGACATCGGGCTCGAGATCGTCGAAGAAGTACGCATCGGGTCGCCCGAAAATCAACGTGTCGAGCGGGCGCGCTCGCGCGGGAGGCTCCGCGGACAGCACTTCCCACACGGTCGCCAGATCGGCGACCCGATTGCCGAACCAGCCGGGGCTGTCGAACGTCGGCGACAGCGGAAACACGCCGTCCATCGGCAAGCGACCGGCCGTCGCCTTGAATCCCGCGACGCCACACAGCGCCGCGGGCTGTCGAACCGAGCCGCCGGTGTCGGTGCCGAACGCGATGGCGCAAAGGCCCGCAGCCTGCGCGACGGCCGATCCGGCCGATGATCCCCCCGGCATCCGATGCACGAAGGCGTCGCACGGATTGCGCGGCGTCGGATGCGACGGATTGAACGCGCCGAACGCGAATTCGGTCGTTCGCGTCTTGCCCAGGATGATCGCGCCGCCGCGCTTCAGCGCCTGCACGATCGGTCCTTCGCTCGGCGTGCAATCGGCGATGTCGAGACGCGATCCGGCCGTCATCGGAAGACCGGTCGCGGCATAAAGGTCCTTGAGCGCGATCGGTACGCCCATCAGCGGCCCGAGGTCAGTACGCGCCGCGAGATGCGCGTCGATGGCGCGTGCCGCCGCGAGCGACCCTTCGGCGTCGACAAACGTGAATGCGTCGAGCGTTGCGTTCACCTCGTCGATTCGCGCGAGCAGATGCCGAACGGTCGATTCCGTGCCGTACGTTCCATCTCGAAGGCCCGCTCCATAATCCGCGACCGAGAGGCGGCTTACCGACGCGGCGCGGGTAGCTGCAGGTGGTTCGGCTGCGATAACGTTCATTTCATCCACGAAGAATCTCCTTTCGGCGCGGCGGATCGCCCCGCGACCTTATAATGAGCCGTCCCGCAGGTTCTGCATCGCAGGTTGCCACGATGAATCACGCTCACCAAATCTACCGTGCGCGCCGCGACTCGGTGCTGAAATCGATGCGCGCCCGGAGCGGCGGCGGCCTGGCACTCGTCCCCACCGCGCCGGAACTCGCGCGCAATCGCGATTCGCTCTACCCGTTTCGTCACGACAGCTATTTCTATTATCTGTCGGGTTTCCCGGAACCCGAAGCGGTCGTCGCGCTCGTCGCGGGCCCGGACGGCGATCGCCACGTGCTGTTCTGCCGGGAACGCAACGAGGAGCGCGAGATCTGGGACGGCTTTCGCTATGGCCCGGACGCGGCGCGCGAGATTTTCGGTTTCGACGAGGCGCATCCGATTTCAGCGCTTTCCGGGAAGCTGCCCGAACTCGCGTCGGATCGCCCGGCCTTGTTCACGCCGCTCGGCCTGTTCGAAACGTGGGACCGCCAGGTGACGGACCTTTTGAACGAGGTGCGGAATCGCGTGCGCACCGGCGTATCGGCGCCCGACGAAGTCGTCGATGTGCGCGCGACGCTCGACACGATGCGCCTCGTCAAGGACGAGCACGAGCTTGCGCTGATGCGCCGCGCCTGCGCGATTTCCGGCGCCGCGCATCGTCGCGCCATGGCAGCGACGCATCCGGGCATGTACGAATACCAGGTCGAGGCCGAGCTGATCCACGAGTTCCTGCGCGGGGGCGCGCAGGCGGTCGCGTACAACTCGATCGTTGCGTCGGGACCCAATGCCTGCGTGCTGCATTACCGCGAAAACGACCGGCAAATGAACGATGGCGAATTGTTGCTGATCGATGCCGGTTGCGAATACCGGGGCTATGCGTCCGACATCACGCGAACATTTCCGGTCAATGGGACCTTCAGCGGACCGCAAAAGGCGGTTTACGAGCTCGTGCTCGCCGCGCAGCTTGCATGCATCGATGCGGTAAAGCCCGGCGCGCCGTTTCACGACTACCATCACGTCGCCGAGCGCGTGCTCGCGCAGGGCTTCATCGACCTCGGGCTCGTAGCCGGGTCGCTCGACGAAGTGCTCGAAAGCGGCCGCTACAAGCAGTTCTACATGCATCGCGCCGGTCATTGGCTGGGAATGGACGTGCACGACGCCGGCGTCTATCAGTTCCACGGAGAATCGATGCGCCTCGCGCCGGGCATGGTGTTGACCGTCGAGCCGGGTGCATACATCCGTCCGGCGGACAACGTGCCCGAAGCTTTCTGGAACATCGGCGTACGCATCGAAGATGACGTGCTCGTGACCGCCGACGGCGTCGAGAACCTGACGGCGGCGGCGCCGAAATCCGTGGCCGACGTCGAAGCCGCCGCACGAAGGTAGGCGCTGTGCACGACGTCGCCATCGTCGGCGCGGGGCCCGTCGGTGCAACGCTTGCATTGGCGCTTGCGGATGCGAACCTCGACATCGTCATCGTCGACGCGCGGCCCGAGGGCGAAACGACGCGCGCCGATCGCACGCTTGCGCTATCGCACGGCGCGCGTCTGATCCTCGAGCGGCTCGGCGTCTGGACACCGCTTGCGGCGGCGAACGGCGCGGTCACGCCGATCGTCACGATCGATGTTTCGCAGGCGCGTGGATTCGGCGCGCTGCAGCTTACCGCGGCAGAGCACGGTCTGCCGGCGCTCGGTTACGTCGTGTCGTACCGCGCGCTCCAGCGCTTGCTCGACGAAACGTTGATGCGTGCGGGTTTGCGCGTGCGCTTTGGCGTATCGGTGCGCGCGGTTACCGGTTCTCGCGACGCCGCGACAATCGATCTCGGCGAACAGCCCGACGCGCAGGTGTTGGCGCGGCTCGCCGTGGTCGCAGATGGCGCGGCTTCGAGCGTCCCCGGGATTGCGCGCCGCAGGCACGATTACGGACAGGTCGCGATCGTTGCGAAAATTTCGCTCGATCGCCCACATCACGGCATTGCATACGAGCGGTTCACAACGGATGGCCCTGTCGCGCTGTTGCCCGAGCGCGATCACTACGCCCTCGTCTGGACCCAAAAGCCGGCCGACGCGCCGCATACGCTCGCCTTGAGCGAATCGGCGTTTCTCGCGGCGCTCGCCTCGCACTTCGGCAGTCGCGTACGCGGGTTCACGCACGCCAGCGAGCGTCGCTCGTTTCCGTTGACGCTCGAAATCGCGTGGAATACGACGGCGGAGCGCATCGCCGTCATCGGCAACGCGGCGCAGGCGCTCCATCCGATCGCGGGACAGGGGTTCAACCTCGGCCTGCGGGACGCCTACGACCTCGCGCGGACGATCGTCGACGTCCCACGCGAGGCGCTCGGATCGCCGGCGATGCTCGAGCGTTACCGCGACCGCCGCACGCTCGATCGCCGCGCCGGCATCGCATTCACCCACGGACTCGTTCAGCTCTTTGGCAACGACCGGTCATGGCTGCGCGTACCGCGAGGCGTCGGGATCATGCTCCTCGACACCGTGCCGTTCGCGAAGCGTGCATTCGGACGCGCGATGCTCTTCGGGATGCGGTAGTTTTTTCCGCAGTGCGCACGCTTTCGATTCAGGCTGAAGCGCCCCCGGCTGAATAGCGGGCGAAACGCGGCGCGTGCGAGGTCCATCGCGCGAGACTCACGTCGACGCTCGTCGTCAAGTTCTCGACGCAACGTGTCGAATGGGTATAATTTCAGCCCCTCCGAAGGAAACTTCCATCCGAGTCGTGCAAATCGGCGGCCACTTACTGCCGAACAATCTCGCGGTCGCGCCCATGGCGGGCGTCACCGATCGGCCCTTTCGCATGCTGTGCAAGCGCATGGGCGCGGGTTATGCCGTATCCGAGATGGTCGCCGCGAATCCCAGGCTTTGGGCAACCGACAAATCGCGGCGCCGCACCGATCATGCGGGCGAAGTTGCGCCGATCGCCGTGCAAATTGCGGGCGCGGATCCTGGTTTGATGGCGGAAGCTGCTCGTTACAACGTCGATCGCGGGGCGCAGATCATCGACATCAACATGGGTTGCCCGGCGAAGAAGGTCTGCAACGCCGCGGCGGGCTCGGCGCTGCTCGCGAACGAAGCGTTGGTCGCTGCGATCCTCGACGCTGTCGTGCGCGCCGTCGAAGTTCCCGTCACGCTCAAGATTCGCACCGGTCCAGCCCCGCATGCACGCAATGCGCTGCGCATCGCGCGTGTTGCGGAGGACGCGGGCATCGCCGCGCTGGCCGTGCACGGTCGCACGCGCGCTTGCCTGTTCGTGGGAGCCGTGGAATTCGACACCGTGCGTGCGGTGAAGCGAACGGTGCGCCTGCCGGTGTTTGCGAACGGCGACATTTCGACCCCCCAACGTGCACGCGACGTGCTCCTGCAAACGGCCGCGGACGGATTGATGATCGGACGCGCGGCGCAGGGCCGTCCATGGATCTTCCGCGAGATTGCGCACTACCTGGCGACGGGTCGCGTATTGCCTCCGCCCACGGTGCGCGAGGCACGCGACGCGATCCTCGAGCACCTCGACGATCATTACGCGTTCTACGGCGAAGAAGCTGGCGTGCGCATCGCACGCAAGCACCTGCACTGGTATACGGCGATGCTTCCGCGCGCGGTGGCGTTTCGCGAACAGGTGAACGCTTCGGATTCGGTTGCCGGCCAGCGGCACGCGGTCGCGCGTTTCTTCGAGCGCCTCGCCTGCGAATACGAGCGGCTGCCTTATCCGGTCGACGATGCGCACGAGACCCGATTGGCCAAAGCGCGTCCGCTCGGAGCGGCGGCGTGGATGGGGGAGGCACTCGCGGCGTGAAGAAAAATGTTCGACTGAACAGCAGCAACGAGATCGGGCGCAGCGTCGAACGGTCGCTCGACGAATACTTCCGCAGGCTCGACGGCGAGCCGCCGCATGGCATCTACGACATGGTGATCGCGCACGTCGAGCGCGCGTTGCTTGCATCGATGCTGGAGCGATCGAACGGCAATCAGACGCATGCGGCCGACATGCTCGGCCTCAACCGCAATACGCTGCGCGCCAAGCTCGCCAAATACAAGCTTATATGACGCCCCACAACGCTTGCGGCCTCATTGACCAATTCGGCCGCTGCGTTGCCCCCTGAGGAGCCGATAAGTGGGGTCAGACTGCGGGTCAGACTCGACTTATCGGACGCGTCGCGC
>JALYSS010000122.1 GCA_030854685.1 Pseudomonadota bacterium
TATTACGGCTCTGACCCCATTTATATGGCGCAGGTGCGATCCGTGGCGCCGGCTCGCGCGCGGCGAATATTACGGCTCTGACCCCATTTATATGCCTGTCAACTACACGCCGCCGACGGCCGACACATTGCTGCCCGTCCCGGGCATTGCGCTCGGCACGACGGCCGCCAGGATCAAGAACTGGGACCGCGACGACGTCGTCTTCATCGTCGCCGCACCGGGCAGCATCGCGGCCGGTGTATTCACGCAAAACCGGTTTTGCGCGGCGCCGGTCATTGTCTGCCGGCAGCATCTCGGGACGCAACGGCTGCGCGGGCTCGACTTTCGCGCGTTGATCATCAATGCGGGCAATGCCAACGCAGGAACCGGCGACACGGGTATCGCGGCCGCGCACGCGACCTGCGTCAAGGCGGCGCAGCTGTCCGATTGCGCGCCCGAGCAGGTGCTGGCGTTCTCGACGGGCGTGATCATGGAGCCGTTGCCGGTCGATCGGATCGTCGATGGATTGCCGGCTGCGCGATCGGTCGCCCACGAGGAGGGCTGGCTTGCCGCCGCGCGCGCGATCATGACCACGGACACGGTGCCGAAAGGCTCGTCGCGACGCGTCACTATCGAGGGGGCGGACGTAACGGTCACCGGCATTGCCAAGGGCGCCGGGATGATCCATCCCGACATGGCAACGATGCTGGCCTTCATCGCAACCGATGTACCGATCGCGGGCGCGCTTCTCGACGCAATCGCGCGCGAAATCGCGGACGTCTCTTTCAACGGCGCGACGGTCGACGGTGATACGTCGACGAACGACAGCTTCGTCATCGCGACGACGGGCAAGGCGCGCATCGCGCCAATCGTCGAGCACGACGACCGACGACTGGAACCGATTCGTCGCGCGTTGGAGGAAGTCGCGATCGCTCTCGCGCAGGCAATCGTCCGCGATGGCGAGGGTGCGACGAAGTTCATCGCCATTCGCGTCGAGCGCGGCAGGGACGTCGACGAATGCCGCCGCATCGCCTTCCGTGTCGCCCATTCGCCGCTCGTCAAGACGGCCTTCTTCGCCTCCGATCCCAATCTCGGCCGCATCATATGCGCGATCGGCAACGCCGCTCCGCGCGATCTCGATCCGTCCTCGGTTTCGTTTTGGCTCGATGACGTGCTCGTCGTCGATCGCGGCGCCCGCGCGGCGAGCTATACCGAAGCGGAGGGGCAACGCGTGATGAAGCAAGCGGAGATCACGGTTCGGGTCGACCTGGGGCGCGGAAGCGCACGTGCTACCGTGTGGACTTGTGACTTTTCACACGAATACGTCTCGATCAACGCCGACTACCGATCGTGACGCGGCAGCGGCCCGCTCCGCCGACGCTTCGAATGAACGATGAGTTGAAACTGCTGCTCGCGCGCGCCGAGTCGCTGCTCGCCCGCGTCGAGGCGCTGTTTCCGCCTGTCGAACCCGATCCCGACTGGAAGAGGCTCACGGCCGCGCGCTGGCGCAAACGCAGCGGCCGCGGCTTCCTGCAGGCGGTCCTCCATCCGCATGCGATCGCGCTCTCCGACCTGGTCGCGATCGACGCGCAGAAGCAGGCAATCGACCGCAACACGCGGCAGTTCGTCGCGGGACTGCCAGCGAACAACGTGCTGCTGACAGGCTCGCGCGGCACCGGCAAGTCGTCGCTTGTCAAGGCGATGCTCGCGCGCCATGCATCGAAGGGTCTGCGGCTCGTCGAAGTCGACAAGGCCGACCTGACCGATCTTCCCGACATCGCCGAGCGCCTCGTCGGGGAGCCGTATCGCTACGTCGTGTTTTGCGACGATCTCACGTTCGACGCCGGCGAGCCGGGTTACAAGGCGCTCAAGGTGATGCTGGATGGCTCGATCGCCGGGGCGGCAACGAATGTACTCATTTACGCGACGTCGAATCGCCGGCATCTGCTGCCCGAATATTTCGCCGAGAATCTCGAGACGAAGCACATCGGCGAGGAAGTGCATCCGGGCGAGTCGGTCGAGGAAAAGATCTCGTTGTCCGAGCGCTTCGGCCTGTGGATCTCGTTCTATCCATTCGCGCAGGACGATTACCTTGCCGCGGTCGACCGCTGGCTCGCGCATTTTGGCGTTGCAGCACCCGCCGTGGCGCGTGATGCGGAAGAACGGATGCGCGAAGCGCTGCAATTCGCCTTGCAGCGCGGCTCGCGCAGCGGACGCGTCGCCTGGCAGTTCGCGCGGCATTGGGCGGGCGGTCTCGGCCTCAAGCGCGGCAAGGCATGAGCGTCGCGGTATCCCCGGGCGGCGTCGTGCGCGTCGCGGCGGCGGTGATCGTGCGCGCCGATGGCGACGTCTTGCTCGCGCAGCGGCCTCCGGGCAGGGCCTACGCCGGCTATTGGGAATTTCCGGGCGGCAAGCTCGAGCCAGGCGAGACGCCGGCGCACGCGCTGTCGCGCGAAGTGCACGAGGAGCTCGGTATCAACGTGCGCGCGGCTTCGCCCTGGCTCGTGCAGGAATTCGTCTATCCGCATGCTCACGTCGAGCTGCACTTCTTTCGCGTGTGCGCGTGGGACGGAGAGCTTGTCGGCCGCGATGGGCAGGCGTTTGCCTGGCAGGATCCTTCGGCGATCGCGGTGGCGCCGCTATTGCCCGCGAACACGCGCGTGCTCGCCGCATTGCGACTGCCGCCGATCTACGCGATCAGCTGCGCCGGTGACGTCGGCGAATCGACGTTTCTCGCGCGCGCCGAGCGCGCTCTCGACGCCGGCGTGCGGCTCATCCAGGTGCGCGAAAAGGAATGGGACGCTGCGCGTCGCGACGTGTTTGCGGCAAACCTGAATTCACTCGCCCGACGCTTCGACGCGCGCGTGCTGGTGAACGGCGATGAAGAGTCGGCCCGGGCGCTCGACTGCGCCGGCGTGCACTGGACAGCCGCAGCACTTGCCGCCGCCACGGCGCGCCCGCGCGATTTGCTGGTCGCCGCATCGTGTCATACGCATGCCGAGGTGATGCGCGCGTCGGCGCTGGACCTCGATTTCGTCGTGCTCGGACCCGTGTTCGCGACGCCGACGCACGCCGATGCGACCCCGCTCGGGTGGGACCGTTTCGCCGACGCGATCGCCGGCACGCGCGTGCCGGTTTTCGCGTTGGGCGGATTGCATCGTGAAGACCTCGACGTCGCCATGGCGCACGG
>JALYSS010000132.1 GCA_030854685.1 Pseudomonadota bacterium
CTTTGTTCGCCGCCGTGCTCGAAGCGGTGGGATTCGCGCCGGTGCGCCATTCGGCGCGCGTCGTCCTGTTCGCGCCGCGCGCCGCAGCGGCGCGGACGCACATGTTCCTCACGGTGTCGTTTCCCGAAGGTACGTTCGTGGTCGATCCGGGTTTTGGCGGACTTGCACCGGTTGTACCGGTCGCGCTGCAGGAGCGAACCGACGAGCCGGCCGGCGGAGAGGTGCACTGGATGGCCCGCGAGGACGGGTTTTGGGTGCTCCGTGCGCAAACCGACGGGAAGATTGTCGATTGCTGGGTATCGACGCTCGAAGATGACAATGTGATCGACTTCGTCGTCAGCAATCATTACACGGCGACACACCCCGCTTCCGCGTTTCGAAACCGCATCATGCTGCGCGCGCTGACCGCTGACGGTCGCGTAACAGTCATGAATCGCGACGTGACGATATGGCAAGAAAGTGAGTTTCGCTCGATCCACCTCGCCGATCGGGCTGCGTTACGCGCGCTTCTCGTCGAGCACTTCGGCTTCGACCTTCCCGAGGTGGAAGCGCTTCGTGTCCCGTCGATCGACGCGTGGCGCTGAGCGCCGCGAAGTCCCGATGAACCTCGTCGAGGAGCCGAAGATCGATTGCCGCCGTTACGTGCTCGACCCGCAAGGTCTTGTGGGACAACAGGCGGCGACTGCCGGGCTTCGGGTAGAGTATTCGTCTCATTCGTTGCGCCGGTTCTCGCGATGACCGCATTCACCTGTGCTGAAATTCTCGCCGGCCGCGCGCCGGGGGAAACTCCGATAACGCTGCGAGGATGGGTCCGTACGCGGCGCGATTCGAAGGCCGGCATTTCATTCGTTCACGTGTCGGACGGCTCCTGCTTCAACCCGGTGCAGGCCGTCGTCCCGAACGCGCTCGCCAATTACGCCGGCGACGTCGCGCATCTGACCGCGGGGTGCGCAGTCGAGGTCACCGGGATCGTCGTGCCGTCCCCGGCGAAGGGCCAGCCATTTGAATTGCAGGCGAGCGCGGTGAAGGTGATCGGCTGGGTCGAAGATCCGGATTCGTATCCGATCCAGCCGAAGCCCCACACACTCGAATTCCTGCGCGACGTGGCGCATTTGCGGCCGCGCACGAACGTGATCGGTGCGGTGACGCGCGTCCGCGACTCGGTCGCACATTCCATTCACCGCTTCTTCCACGACAACGGGTTCTTCTGGATCAACACGCCCATCATTACCGCCGCGGACGCCGAGGGCGCCGGCGAACTCTTTCGCGTGTCGACGCTGGATCTTTCCAATCTTCCACGGAATGGAGAAGGGGCGGTCGATTTCGCCCGGGATTTTTTCGGCCGCGAAACGTTCTTGACCGTGTCCGGCCAATTGAACCTGGAGGCGTATTGCCTGGCGTTGTCGAAGGTCTACACGTTCGGTCCCACGTTCCGTGCGGAAAATTCCAACACGAGCCGACATCTCGCGGAATTCTGGATGATCGAGCCCGAAATCGCGTTCGCCGACCTCGCGGACAATGCTTCGCTGGCCGAAGCGCTTTTGAAGCACATTTTCCGCACCGTCCTGGTGGAACGGGCTGACGACATGGCGTTCTTCGAAGAGCGGATCGAGAAGGGCGTGATCGCGAAGCTGCAGGGCATCGTCGATTCCGAATTCGCGCGCATGGAATACACGGACGCGATACGCGTGCTCGAGCAGGCCAGGCGGAAGTTCCAGTTCCCGGTGAGCTGGGGGATGGACCTGCAATCCGAGCACGAGCGCTTCCTGTCGGAAACCTACGCGGGAAAGCCGGTAATCGTGCTGAACTATCCGAAGGCGATCAAGGCGTTCTACATGCGCGCGAACGACGACGGCAAAACCGTCGCGGCGATGGACGTATTGGCACCCGGCATCGGCGAGATCATTGGCGGCAGCCAGCGCGAAGAGCGACTCGACGCGCTCGATGCGCGCATGGACGAAGCGAGGCTCGACAAGGAGCACTACGCCTGGTATCGCGATCTGCGCCGCTACGGAACCGTGCCGCACGCGGGATTCGGCTTGGGCTTCGAGCGTACGATCGCGTACGTGACGGGACTCGCCAACGTCCGCGACGTGATTCCGTTTCCGAGGACGCCGGGCAACGCGCGCTTCTGAGGACGCGAAGCCTGGCGTACCAGGGCTTTCGCCACCGGCGGTTTTTCGGCCCGCTTTCCATTCACCGCCGGATTGGCTGACAATGCGCTGCCAACGACCGTCGCAAGGGAGCAAGAATGCAGAAAGCGCTGTGGTCCTCCGTCGTCACCTGTGCGCTGCTCGTCGGGTGTGCCGCCATGTATCCACGGATCGAGCGAGCGTCGAAGCAGCAGGATTGCGCAAGCGGAAACGAGTGCATCATCGCCGTCAACGTCGCGTGCACGCGCTTCCACGGCTGCGAGCTCTCCGTCGATGCTGACCTCATCCTCGTGAAAGAGCGGGGAAAGAGCACGAATATCGTATGGCGTTTGACGGGCGATACGGGCGCGAGCTTCCCGAGCAACGGCGTCGTCGTGGACAGCAGCGAATTCGAATGCGGCGCGAAACCGGAGACGAAGGAGTTCACGTGCTCCGACAAGCACGCCGACTTCGGCGTATTCAAGTACCGGATCAACGTGACCGTGCCCGAAAGCCTCTTCGGTGCGCGCGGCGTGCCGTCACTCGATCCGTGGATCGTCAATAACTGAGTTCTCAGCGGAAAATTCCCCTGACATTGGGTTGGACGGCGTCTAATCTGAGACCAGACACCCTTGTAGGGGGCATTGGACTCGCCATTGGGCAGCCAATGCGCGGGTGTTCATCCACAGGCGACAAGAGAGACTCCAATGACTGCAAAAACCGTCGTTACCGCCGTCGCGTTCGCACTCGTGGTCGCGGGCTGCGCCTTGGCTCCGTCGACCAATATGGCGGCGTGCAAGGTGCACGTGTGTCACGTCGTCGTCACCGTGACCGAGTGCCAAATTTCACTTGTACCGCCCGATATCGACGTCTACGGACATGGACACGAGATCCATTGGGACATCGCTACGGCGGGATACACGTTTCCCAAGGATGGCATCTGGATCAAGGACGATGACCCGAAGCACGAGTTCGACGACCCGAGGCGCGTCGCAAACGACACCAAATTCATCTGGAACGACAAGAACTCGTTCGCACAAACCTACCGGTACGGCGTGAAGGTCATGAAAGGCGCCACAGCGTGCGCGCCGCTCGATCCGGGCATCATCAATCACGGGTAGTCGGAGGCGACCGGGCGAGGCGCGCGAGCCAGGCGCCCGCCTGGGCCTTCGCGTCGTCGTAGCCGAGGGCACGTCCCGCGGCCTCGGCGGCGGGATACGTGGATTCGCCAAGTGCACGCCGCGCGTTGGCCATCAGCGGCGCGAGGAACGCCTCGTCGGCCGGGTCGCGGCGGAAGCCGGTCGTCTCGGCGTACGTCTCGGCAGCGCCGAAGAGTCGTGCCGCGCGTTCCCATTCGCTGCGGGACGCGGCGAATCCCGCCGACACTTCGAGCACGCTCTGAGCGGCGGGCTTCGATCCGGTTTCGTCTGCGATCGCCAGGACCTCGAGCAACATTTCCGGGACGCGAGTTCCGCTCCGGCCGACGATCGCCATCGCGAGATTGAGGAGTCCCAGGGCGATGCTCTCGCGATCATCGATCTTCCGCGCAAGGTGCAGGACTTGCTCGTACAGCGGGACCGCCGCGTCGAGATCGTTTTGCGTGCGATGCAGCTGCGCCATCGCGTTGAGAGCGGCAGCGAGGTCGTGCTGATCCCCTTGTTCGCGGGCGAGTTCGAGCGCCTCTTCGAGGTGAGCGCGCGCGGCGCCGGTATCGCCTTGTCCGAGGCATGCCATGCCGAGCGGCTGCAGTGCGGCCGCGATTCGTTTGGTGTCACCGAGCGCCCTGGCGATTGCGAGGCTCTCGTCGAGATGGGCTTGCGCTTCCGCGTAGCGGCCCAGCCAGCAGGCGATCTGGCCCGTATCGAACAGCGCGCTGCTGCGCGAGATCGTCCGGTCTCCCGCGCGAGTGCGAGCGAGCGCTTCGCCGGCGAGCCGATAGAAAAGTTCGGCAAGCCCGCGATTGATCCAGTACGACTTGAGCGCGTGGACGAGCCGCACGCCGAGTTCCACGCCATCGTCGGCGTGATCGCACCACGCATGGGCGGCGAGGAGGTTTTCGCGCTCGAAGTCGAGCCGGGCGAGCGCCTTCGCTTGCGCGGGTCCGAACAATTCGGGCCACGTACTTTCCGTGAGGGCTACGTAGTAGAGCAGATGCCGGTCGCGGACAGTGCGCCCCTCACCGGACGATTCCAGCCACTCTGCGGCATATTCGCGAACCGTTTCCAGCAACCGATAGCGCGCACGATCCACATCGAGCATCACGAGCGATTTCTCGACCAGCCGAGCGATGACGTCGAGCACGTCCATGCGATCGAGATCGTCGCCCGCGGCCACCGCCTCGGCGGCATCGAGCGCAATGCCGCCGGCAAAAACGGAGAGCCGCCTGAATAGCATTCGCTCGGGTTGCGTCAGCAACTCGTAGCTCCAATCGATCAGCGCACGCAGCGTTTGCTGGCGGGGCAGCGCCGCCCTGTCGCCGCCGGTCAGCAGCCGGAATCGGTCGTCCAGACGCGCGGCAATCGTTTCGACGGCAACGACGCGCGCGCGCGCCGCGGCGAGTTCGATCGCGAGCGGAATGCCGTCCAGCCGGTAACAGATCGCGGCGATACAGGCGGCGTTCTGCTCCGTTGGCCGGAACGACGGCTGCGCGGCCATCGCCCGCTCGATGAAAAGCCGCACGGCGTCCGACTGCGCGAGTTCGGCAATTGTGGGTTTCCCCTGGGGATCGGGAACCACGAACGGTGGCAACAAATAGGTCGTCTCGCCGCGGATGTTCAGCCGCTCGCGGCTGGACGCCAGGATTTTCAGGTCCGGCACCGATTGGAGCAACGCCGCGGCGAGTGCGGCGCAGGCGTCGATCAGATGCTCGCAGTTGTCGAGGATGAGCATCAGCTTGCGGTCACCGCAATGTCGGATAAGTGCCTGCGATACGGAACGCCCCAATTCCTCCTTGACGCCCAGCACCGAGGCAACCGCCTGGGGCACCAGTTGCGGGTCCGCGAGCGGCGCCAGTTCCACGAGCCAAGCGCCGTCCGGAAAATCATCCAGCGCGTCGGCAGCTACCTGCAGCGAGAGGCGCGTCTTGCCGAGTCCGCCCGTGCCGACGACTGTCACGAGCCTTCCCCGGCGCAGCAGGTCCCGGATCGCGGCCAACTCGCGCTCGCGCCCGATGAACGAAGTGACTTGCTGCGGAAGGTTGTTGGGTATCGCTTCCAGCGACCGCAGCGCAGGAAAGCTGTCGCGCAACGCGGGGTGGACGACCTGGTAGATCCGTTCCGGCTGTGCGAGATCGCGCAAACGCGCGAGTCCGAGGTCGCGCAGCGTCAACCCAGCGGGCAACCGGGCAGCGACGAGGTCGGCGACGGTCTGCGACACGAGCACCTGGCCGCCATGCGCGGCGCTCATGATGCGTGCCGCGCGGTTCACCGCACTTCCGAAGAAGTCGTTGTCGCGGCGCTCGACAACGCCGACATGAACTCCGCAGCGAACGCGCAGCGCGACGCCGTCTTCCACCTCCGGCTCGGCGATCGATTGTTGCAACGCGACGGCGGCGCCGACGGCGTCGAGCGGATCGCCGAAGGCCGCGTGCAGTCCGTCGCCGGTCGTCTTGACGACGGTGCCGTGCCGGGTTTCGACCGCACTTCGTGCCAGCGCGTCGTGGCGCGCGAGCGCGAGCCGCATGCGATCCGGCTGCTCCTCCCAGAGGCGCGTGCTGCCCTCGATGTCAGTGAACAGGAACGTCGTGACGGCTGGTTGTTCTTGCACGACCGGAGCCTCGGGAAAACCCCGCCGGGCACTACTCTACGGCAGCAGCTGCGTCCTCACCAGCGCGGTATGATCGGCAGCGCGAAGCGTGCGCCCGTAGCTCAATTGGATAGAGCACCGGCCTTCTAAGCCGGCGGTTACAGGTTCGAGTCCTGTCGGGCGTGCCCCTC